>CAKMKL010000226.1 GCA_927443375.1 uncultured Paenibacillus sp.
CCTCACTCCACTCCCCCGTAAGGACATGCCCCGCCCGGATGGGATCTGCAGCCAGCAGCTGATTAGCGCCGCAAGCGTTCTTAACCTGATACACAACCACGGACAGCAGCTCTGCTTCAATCCAGTTTTTGAGGTGCGGAAGTGTTAACACATGATCCGGTGGGCGAAATGTGGTCTGCTTCCACGTCTGCCCTCCGTCTGCAGATCGGTAAACTCCGGCCCCTGAGGAAATATCCCCATCGATGTAGGCATAGAATGCGCCGAAATGAACACCATCCTCCCGCAAAGCTTGGACAAATAAGCCCTTTTCAAGGATAAGCGCAGCTTCCGCAGTCTTCCCTCCGTCTCTGCTTAAGGCGATACAGGCAGTCCGGCCATGGCCTACAAGCCCGTAAACATAATGTTCAGAATTGGTCCTGGAGACGGCCATAGCGGTACTCCCCGAATAACCTGCCAGTCCGGGCAAATTGCGGAAGGTCAACCCGCCATCCTCAGTCACCTTGGGCGAATGGTCCGCCATGGTGACACAGAACTTGCCGGGCTGGCCGGGAGCTGCGGCTACTGCTTCCATGCAGGTGGTTTCCAGCCCGCGGAAATGGCCTGCCCGCCAGGTATTTCCGCCATCCTCGCTAACCGCGACTCCATACCAGTTGCACAAATAAAGCCGGTTTTTGTTCAAACGGTCCACAATCAGCTTCGAAATCGCCCAGCCCGCTGCTGCTGCACGCGATCCCCCGCTGAAGCTATCCATATAATCCGGAAACCCGCTCAAATCTTCATCCCGGTGCTGCCGGAGAAGCTGCCATTCATCCCCGCTGTCCCCGGAATAATATATAGGAATGGGCGGAATATCCTTCATATGCGGCCGCACATCAGGGGCTGTATACCACCGCTGCGGGTTGTGGATATCCTGGACCACCGTGCCATAGCGTTGTTCACCGGACAGCAGTCCTGCCCCGGCAGATACCCAGGTCCGTCCGCCGTCCACGCTGCTGCAGATGCCGCCCCAGATGCAGGCCGCCATCAGTCGCTGCGGATCACGGCTGTCAAAGCCCAGCTCGGCAAAGCTCGCGCCTTCATGCAGCAGCTGCCAGGATTCTCCCAGATCCGGGCTGGTATAGAGCCGCCCTTGCTTGCCTCTGGGCTGATCCTGGAGCAGACCCAGTACCCCGCCTTCGCCCGTCTCCACATAGTCCATGTTCAGATCATCATCGCTAATAGTGCCTGCAAACAATACACCAGGAATAGCCGGGTGAAAAACGACGCAGCCGAATCTTTCCTTCGGCAGCAGCGTTTGTTTCCAGGTCTCGCCTTCATCGCGGCTGATCCACAAACCGCCGGTGTACCCTCCGGCTGCCACAACCTCTGGATGATGGGGATCGACCGCAATGACCTCACCGTACATCCGGGTCGGCCCGTTTCCGTAGAATCCCATACCGGTGCAGACTTCCTTCCAGCTTCTTCCGCCGTCGGACGATTTGTGTACCGCACCGTAAAATGTCCGGCTTCTCACTTCACCTGAGCAACGGAACATCACCTGCGGGTGATGACTGCTGATGGCAAAGCTCTGTACCTGATGATGATAGCTTTGGGTTAAGCCGCTGTTCAGCGTCTCCCAGCTCAGTCCCCCGTCCAGGCTGCGAAAGACGCCCGCCACATCGCAACGGGCATAGAGAACCCCGCTATCCGCCGGATGCTGCAGCAGACCGGTGATATATCCGCCTCCGCCGAGCGCAGCAGGCGACCATGCGTGTGCTGTCCTAAGTGAATGATTCAGCAAGTTCGTCCCTCCTCTGTTCCATCACCATAAGTCTACCTTCAAGCCAAGGATAGAGGCATCCCCTCCGGCAACGGATTATGCCGCTCAGCAATGAATCTGCAACACCTGAACCAAAAGACCCTTGGTATCCCAAGGGTCTCATTGCTGCTATCTGCCAAAGTCTGCTGCTTCAGCCTCCTGACAGTGTCCGGAGGCTGAAAGCCCAGTGCCTTCTATCTTCACTTATCTAATCTCTGGGATAATTGATAGCCATAATATCCATAAAAGGAACCTTGGTGATCTCTTCATTCAAGCTGAGGTGCACCTTTCCGGTCCGCGAGTCCATGCCGACGATCTGCCCCCGGAGCTCTTCTTCCTTCCCCCACACGGTCAGCAAAATGACCGACTCCTCTTGCATCGCTTCCGTCAGCTGGTTGCCAATCTCCTCCAGCACAAATTCATCTCTTGTCGGCCGTTTGGCCACTTTCGCTTTTGCCACGATATTCCTCCAATAAGCCATTACTCGGATTACGATTAAGCCGTCATATGAATGCTCCTATGTATTATAACATGGACTTCCCCCGCATCAACCCGCCTAAGCTAGTTGTTTTCATCCACCGCTGTTTTATTTAGAGAGAATTCTCACTCCTTTTAATGTAAAATATAGTTAATTCTTTTATCAATCGTTAATCGAGGTGTGAAGGATGAGAAGGTGGGATATATTGAAGAAATCTTTATTTCTGTTGATCGCGATCTGTCTTGCAGGCACTTTTATTGCCATACGATCTGTTCATGCGGATTGGGCGTACAGCTTTGTTGTAAATGAAGAAAAGTCTTATATCATTTCGGACAGCCGAGTAGAACCTGAACAAGTTGATTCAATCATTGGCAAGGTTACAAAATATTCAGATTTTGAAGACACCTACTCAGGTAATTTTTCGAACCACTTTCCGAAGGGAACTAACTATTACAATATCAAAGGTGTTAGCACCAATGAGGCGATTGCGATTAAGTTGGGTGATGGATCGTTTATTAAAGCGAACTATCAAGGTGAATATCCTGGCGGAGCCTCATTTAAATGGACAAATGTTCTATGGTCTATTGCGGGTCTGTTCTTGCTGATCATGGTGACTGTTAATAGGATCAAAGGAAATAAATTATTATAGTGGGTTGTTAAGCTACATTTCTTAATAGGACGGAGGTTTGCATTGAGGAAACTAATAAAAGTGCTTGGGATCTTATTCAGTATAGCAACTGTTGTTATTGCAATATCTTTTTTTATAGATGAAGGCTATAAAGATCAATCCAGACTTTCATGGATGATGGTTACAATGTGTGGCTCAATGATATTTAATGGTAGTCCTTCTTGCTTAAAAAATAGATAAAACGGACTGCTCTCCGTAGGAATCGGAATTTTAATTTTGATCGCCTTAGCAATCCTGACGGTTGGGCAGTCCAATACTTTATTGTCTTCGAGCAGCAGCAGTGAACAGATAAAAAACATGGAGGTGTCTCAACAGCCGTGAACCGCTCCATGAGGCCCCCCATTATCCATAGAACTGCACTTACTATGCAGATATTATAATTATGAGTGCATTAGCCGCGTTTGGCTGATTCGATCAGGCCGGTAAGGTATTGCTTCTTGTCCCCATCAGCTTTGTCAGCAAGCTTTTTCAGCTTGTCCGTCCCTCCCCAGATCAGATATACAAGATGTCCCACCTGGTAGTATTTGAGGCCACGGGCTTGATCAAGCAGGAGTTTAAGCAGCTCCCCATCCTGCAGTTCATCCCTAATCTTCAGCTTCAAGGTTTCCGTGCTGTACAGCATGCACGTCATAAGCAAGGGAAGAGTTTCTCCGTTAAGGCCGTAATGTTCGGATAATGCTGCTGTGAAGCCGTCCTGGACCGACTGATGTTCAACATCCACCTTCTCCATATATTGTCCGGCCAGCGGGAAATATACCGGATTTGTGAGAGCTAGTCCGAGGACCGCATAGCTGCCCGGCATACAGCTCTTCTCCCCTTCCGTATCCGTATACCATTCGAAGGTTTCCATTGCCGCCTTGGCGTATTCGTCCAGCAGCGGGTGCAGCTCCGGATATTCAAGCGCATTCGCAAAAAAGCGGTGCGTGCCCGACTTGGCCAGTCCTTTAACCGGCAGCCAGCACTTCACTGCGGATTTCAGCTTAATCTGGTAGCTTTTGGGAAATCCCAGCTTAAGCAGATTAATCAGGAACCGGAGCGGCTGGGCATAGCTCTCCCCTGACTCCTGTTTAATATGGACGCTTACCTCGGCAAACACATCATTAACGCTGCATTCCACCCGTTCACCGCGTAATCTCACATCATCTTCAGCAAAGGCTCCACTGCCCTGCTGCATCAGTTGTTCAGCCCGGGTACTGCCGAGCTCGATCGCACAATTCAAGAAGGTAAGCCCCACGCTTCTGCTGAAGGAAGGCTCATATTTGAGGAACTAATGGCGGCATAAATCACTAGCTCGACGGAGCTTTGCCCGGTCACGTCCAGCATTGCACCGCTTTTCTTCTTATATTCCCTCTGCCACTCTGTTCCTGTATTCTCTCAAACACTGCGATGATTTTGCCGGAATCCAATTCCCCATACAGACCTTCATCCAGCAGATGCCGGAAAAGAAAAAACGTTTCTAAAGGCTTGGCCGGATATTTCCCGGCTTCGAGCTTGCCCGAGATATAAAGGCTGATCCGTTCCAGCAGCTGTTGCTTCTTCACCTCATCTACATAATCGAGAATACGTACATTGACCTCTCCGCCGCGCACCGGAACTTCCCGTCAAACGTAAACCTGTAGTCAATTACCGCCCGCGGTAATGTATTTATGTGGTGCTGCATATACGCAGCCAGCTCAGGGATTAGCTTCCGTACTTGCTCCTCTGTCAGCTGTTCACTGGTATTCTGTTTACTGTTACCCGGCAGTGATTGATCGGGCACATTATCTGTCACGTTCACTCTGCCATCCGCATATTCAAGGAGCGCATAGCCGTGAATGCCCGTCTGGAGCGTAGTGCGTTTCACAGTTTTTTCTGCGTCATTATCGTTGATATAGGCCATCCATTGGTCTATTTCCTTCTTCATTTCTTCAAGAATTGCTTCCACCATATGATTTATGTCCATTACCTCCTCCTTTACACAGCAGTATCGGCAGTGAAATTGTTCCTGCTGACTCTAGCATAGCCTGTCCGTGCAGACGGAACAATTAGGCGTTAGTGTCATTGCTTATTATTCCCTTGGCGGCCTTCGTTCCGCCGTCAGTGCGGTTCTAACCTTTTATTTAAAAAAAGCTGCCACAAGGGCAGCTCTTTACACTCAGCCTGTTTAACGTTCTTGCAGCATTCTTCGGCAGAACCTGTTATCCAGACTGTAAAGGATTCACAGCTTAATCGCAAAGGGGTCTAGACAGCATAATCCTCCAAGCTTATCCTCTTACCATTATGCAGAGCTGCTGATCCTTCACCCGCGGAAACTTCCAGCCTCAGCTGATCTCCGCCGCAGGTGTTATATTCCGCCGCCAGTACAGTCACTGCGTCAAAAACAGGCGCTTTAACCGACATCTCTGCTGCAAACTCTACAAGGCTGACAATGCCGCGCTGTACGGCTTGTTTGACTTTCATCGCCTCGACCACTACACCGCCAGGCATCCCTGACGTTTGTACCTCCAAGTAATCCTGCCGTTCAATCAGCGCATACGAGTGGGATAAATAGACGGCAAAATAAACGTTGTCTACACGCCCGAACAGCGCCTGCGGCTGCTCCAGCCACTGGCCCTTCGGCAGAACGCCGATAACTGTGCTCTCCTCGCCGCCGGGTACCGGAAACAAAGATAGTACCGTACCTTTGTGATAAAGAACCTCCATATATGGACTCTGGTGACGCGGATCGCCTTCCTGATACCCTTGGCCCCGATGGAAAAAATACAGCTGATTGGCCCCGCCTTCCCCGCTCACCGGCAGAGAATAGGTCCAGCGGAGCTGTTCATTGTCGAACTCCTCCACCCGCTCCCACAGTCCGCCGGCAGCATATTCTCCGGTGATATAAGCGTAGGAATGCAGCAGCGGCTGTGGAGCGGGATCACCGGACACCACCTTCTGCGTCAGCTTCTTCACCTCCACAGGTGTCCTGCGGTCAAGCGCTAGCTCACGGATCTGAGCCGGTGCTTCGTAGAACAGAAAACCGGCATATTCCGTACGCGGCATCCTGCCGGGAAGCCTGAAATCCCCGAACTGCACATAGTCGTGCAGCACATTGCGGTCGCCCGGCACATCATGCGGCCAGCCCCGGGAATGACCGCCAGCCCATGCACCGCGAAGGTAGAATGCCGCCCGTTCGTTCCACAGGTGATCAAGCATTTCACCAAGGATGGACCTCACTCCGCTGTCCTCCTCCAGCTCCCAGGCGCAGGTGAACGCCTGTACCCAGTGCCAGAACCACGGCAGGCTGCCATATTCCGGCATCCCCTTGAGCCGGATATAGGCCAGCGTTTGTTCCAGGCTTGCCCGCCCGTCTTCGCGCAGCTCCTCATCCCCGAACAGCCGGCCGAAGATCAGCTTCGCCGCCGTGTATTTAGCCTCGTGGTGGCCATAGTTCACTATGTCTTTGCGAAAGAAGCCGCTCCGGTAAATATGCCCGATTGCCGTATGGAAGGCTATCCGCAGACCGGCACTGAACGAGCCGCTGTACTGCTTGCAGAACCAGGCCATCAGACTGCCCATAATCTCTACCGGCAGCTCATGCGGGGCTGCTTCCCGCGGAACCGGGTGCAGGCCAAGCGGCCAGTGTCCGTAGAGGGGAGTCCCAGGCTCCCGGTTCTGCAGCAGCACCGTTTCCAGCAGCACTGCCTCTGCCTTCTTCCTAGCAGCCTCCCTGTCTGAATCCAGCCGGAAACTGTCATCTACAGCAGCTGCAAACAGATAGGATGCATAATAGAAGTTGTTGCGCACATCATCATGGAACCACAAGCCGCTATCCAGCAGCGGAAGCCGTTCGGCTTCCCGTGCTACTTTATTGATGATTTCCTTCTGACGGTCTTTATAGGTATGAATCCGGTTGCTGCTTGGTTCCGCCGACATCATTTTCCCCTCCCAGGGTTTCATTTTTACTATATTTTGCACTCTTTCGGTTCATATGGCAATCGTAAAACTCAACAAATAAACTAAAATAAACGTACTAAAAAAGATTATGTCTTGCTAAATGAACGAATATGGATTAAATTGTACCTATACGAACGAAAATACGTTTGCGAAGGGGATTGAATCCGCAATGGAAAGACGTTTTGCATCACACCCGAATGAAGTTAAGCAGTTTGACACCGAGCGCCTGCGCAAGGAATTCCACATTCCTGTTATTTTTGCTCCGGATGAACTGAAGCTTGTCCTGACCCATGAAGACCGCATGATCGTTGGCGGTGCTAATCCGGTGAATGAGGATGTCGTACTGACCACTGACATGAAAGAACTTGGAGTAACCTATTTCCTGGAACGCCGCGAGCTTGGGATCATCAATGTTGGAGGCAAAGGTTCGGTAGTTGTCGATGGAACAGAATATGAAATAGATTTCAAAGAATGTCTGTATGTCGGACAAGGATCCAAGGATGTCGTTTTCAAAAGCGCAGACAGCGCAAAGCCGGCAAAGTTCTACCTGAACTCGGCTCCTGCACACCAGTCCTACCCTACTACCAAAACAACGCTGGCTGAATCCGAATCCGGCGCACTTGGCGGCCTGGAGAACTCCAATGAACGCACCATCCACCGCTTCATCCATACGAACGGCGTACAAAGCGCACAGCTCGTTATGGGGATGACCCAGCTGAAACCGGGCAGCATGTGGAATACAATGCCTTCCCATACTCACCCGCGCCGGATGGAAGCTTACTTCTATTTCGATCTTCCGGACGATTCCATTGTGTTCCACCTGATGGGCGAGCCTACGGAAACCCGCCACATCGTGATGCACAACGAACAGGCAGTCATTTCTCCAAGCTGGTCGATTCACAGCGGTGTAGGTACACACAACTATACCTTCATCTGGAGCATGGCCGGAGACAACAAACGTTATGATGATATGGACCCCGTAGGTATGAAAGAATTAAAATAGAATAAAAACAACTACGGAAAGACGAGGCAGGCGGATGAACCCGATACGGCGACACGAGATGATTATGGAAGTAATGCTGAACCAGAAGGATGTAACGGTGAACGAGCTGAGCGAGAAGCTCCAGGTGAGCGGAAAAACCATCCGCGAGGACTTGAGCAAGCTGGAGGAGCAGGGACTTATTATGCGTGTGCATGGCGGTGCTGTGCTGGCACAAAGCGATCAGTTCGGCATTCTGCCTGTAAGGACCCCGCTGGATAAGTACTCCGACGAGAAAACCGAAATTGCTCTGCGCGCTATCACCCATATCGAAGAGGATGACATCATTGCCCTGGACGGCGGAAGCACTACGCTGGAAATTGCCCGGCGGCTGGATAATATGCCTCTAACGGTTGTTACCAATGATGTATATATCATCAGCGAGCTGGTTCCTAAAGATAACATCCGTCTGGTCGTTCCGGGGGGTTACCGTGTCCGCAATATGCTGGCCGGTCCAGAAGCCGTCGCCTACGTCCAAAAGCTAAATATACAAAAAGCATTTTTGTCGGCTACAGCCGTGCATATCGAGCACGGACTGTCAATTTACACCGGAGATTTAATTGATTTCAAGCAGGCACTTGTTACCACTGCGCGCAAGGTGTTCGCCGCTTGCGACCACCACAAATTCGGGCATACCGCGCTGCGCACCTTCGCTTCATTACAGGAAGTCGATGTGCTGCTTACAGACAGCGGTCTTATACCCGAAACGGTAGAACAGTTCCGCAGTGCAGGCATCAATATTGAAGTCGGTTAAATCTCATTACAAAGACGGGAGCTGCTTCTCAGAGTAAGACTCCCCTATCCAACTAATATTACGTAAATTAAAAGGAGCGAATTATATGATGTCATCATTATTCAGTTTGGCAGGCAAAACAGCAATCGTAACCGGAGCAGCCCAAGGTCTTGGTCAAGGCATTCTGCTGGCCTTCGCCGAAGCAGGCGCAGACGTCGTTTCCATTTCCCTGAACAGCAGTGAAGAATCCGTAAAGGCAGCTGAAGCTTACGGCGTTAAAGCCCTCAGCATCGAAGCTGACCTGAGCGATCACAGCAAGCTGCAAGGAGCGTTTGACCAAGCGCTGGAATTGACCGGCCACGTCGATATTCTCGTTAACTGCGCAGGCATGATCCGCCGTACTCCAGCCAAAGACCACAGTGAAAAAGACTGGTTCGACGTGATCAACCTCAACCAGAACACCGTATTCCTGCTGTCGCAAATCGCCGGCCGCCACTTCCTGGAAAGAGGAACCGGTAAAATCATCAACATCTGCTCCATGCTCTCCTACCAGGGCGGCATCAACGTTCCTGGCTACACAGCAAGTAAACATGCTGTTGCCGGTCTGACCAAAGCCTTTGCTAATGAGTGGGCACAATACGGCCTGAACGTTAACGCTATTGCTCCAGGCTATATGGCAACAGAAAACACAGCACCAATCCGTGCTGACCAGAGCCGCTCCGACTCCATCCTCGACCGTATTCCTGCAGGTCGCTGGGGAACTGCCGAAGACGTTAAAGGCCCTGCTGTATTCCTGGCTTCCGCTGCTTCCGATTACCTGAACGGCCACGTACTGGCTGTAGACGGCGGATGGCTGGCTAGATAAGTTCCGTTTTTCCTCCGAATGAATTAGGTCTATCACATACAGCTTCACCCGGATGTCTCAGGCATCCGGGTGTTTTTTTGTCAGCACAAAGAAACCGTTCATCAGCCAATGTGCACTCCTGCCCATCTTCTGCTTGAACGGTTTCTAAGCATACGGCTCTCAAGCATTCACGCCAGTTCCACAAATTCACCAGGGTGAGCGCGGATATAAGCCGCGATGGCTTTTAAGCTCTGCCCGGACAGCTCCTGATCCTGCTCCATATCTTTGAATGCAGCCTCACTCCACTGCAGTCCCAGCCTGTCGTTGCGAAGTTCCAGCATGCTTCTGGTCTCTTCCAGCAGCCGGATCATTGCAGTATCCTCAAAGAACAATAACCCTTCCTGAACTCCATTCCAATATCCGGGTGTATCCAGCATATAGGAAATCCAGGCATAATACTCCGCTGCGGACTTGTGGGCGTGATCGTAGAATACCCGGAACATACAAAGCGCCTTCTGCCCTCTGCTGAGCTGAGCAATCACCCCTGCTTTGACTACAGGCGATTTGCCGCGGATAAGCGCAAACGCCGGTTCCATACAGTAGCGCCCCAGCCGCTCATCACTTAAAGTCTGAAATGTTACAGAATCCATCTTGGCCAGATACATAACACCGCTCCTCTGTTCATTTACCTAAATAATCTGATCTGATACATGCACATCAATCCATATACAGCAGCACCGTTCGAATCTGCTCTGCCGCCCGTTTATTCTGTTGATCCAGCGGGTCCAGTGAAATATTACTGGTAATAATGATCAGGCCTTGATCATAGTAAATTTGTTTCTGGAACATGTTCATCACGGCTCTGAGCGGCACAAAGGTCCGCCCATTTCTGATTTCTACCTTTGGAATGGAGGTCTTCTGATTATGATATTGCACGGTGGCTTCCAGCTTCTTGGTATTGACGCTAATTGAAGCACCGAACTTTGCGGCAATAAATTTCAGGGGAACCATCGTTGTATCTTCCCGGAGGTAGGGCACCACACTGGAATTAGCAGCATCAATCGCAGTCTTATTACCTTTGACCAGCACAACAGAGTGTCCGATCGACATTACAACAGCATCCTGCATAATATCATCCACTAAGTCATTTACGTCTGGCTGCCCGACACTCTGGCACGAACTGCCCTTATACAGCACCATATAGTCGGTGATGATATCTATCGCTTCTTGTCTCATATCCTTGGTCAGCTTCGTATCGTTAAGCACCTGCTCCGTTATGACCCAGCTGCAGTCCATATTCTGCTGTGATTCCGCCAAGGCTTTGATCAAGGCAACCGTCAGGCTGTCCGGCAATGCCTTCTGTGCTGCTGTAATCCAGGTGATATCCGGGTCCAGATAATGGTCCAGCACCTTAAGGTAGCCAATTACAAACATCTCCTGCGCACTAAGCTTAGACTTGTCTAGTGACGCGGTTGATTTGCCGTATACCAGCTGCGCATATTCCTCCGCATGCTCTTTATCCGACCAGCTTATATCGGCATACAGAGCATTAATAACAGCTGCCTTCTCATCCAGCGGATGGTTAGGGGATACCAGAAACTCTGCAACTATGCGGCTTAACCCGTTTTTCCCGGCATCCGCTACGATATCCACATCCAGATAGGCCTTATAAATAGCGGTTGATGTAACGGGAGAATCCGCGTGCACAAGCGAAGTACCCTTTCCCAGAAACAGGCCTGACACGATCAATGATACCGCGATGAACAGTTTGCTTAGACGGGAATTCAACAGGGTGTTCATATACATTCCTCCTTATGCTATATTTAGCTGACGTGGTACCAAGATGTGCTCTTTAAACCTTAACCAGAGATGATTTCAGGCAATCTCCGCCCGGGTTAAGAGCCTAAACTTACATGTAAAAGGGGGGTTAAAGCATGAATGAAGAAATACTGACTACCTTTGATGATTATGGCTATGTTACCGGTGCTGCCCCCCGCGATGAGGTGCACCGTCTGGGACTGTGGCATGAGACCTTTCACTGCTGGTTTGTCGGCCAGGAGCACGGGGGCTTAACCATTTACCTCCAGCTGCGCAGTGAGCAGAAGCGGGACTATGCCGGGCTGCTGGATATAACCGCAGCCGGACATTTGCTGGCCCATGAGGTTCCGGAGGACGGTATACGTGAAGTACAGGAAGAGCTGGGTATCCTGGTGTCTTATCCGGAGCTGATTCCGCTTGGAATTGTCCCCTATACGATGGATAAGGAAGGTTTCCTCGACCGTGAACGGGCCCATGTGTTCTTGCACAAGAACACTCTGCCTTTGGAAGCCTTCACCCTGCAGCAAGAGGAAGTAGCCGGAATCGTGACCGCCAGCTTTGCAGACTTCAGCAAGCTCTGGGGAGGCGAAACGGCGTCCATCCGTATCCGCGGCTTCCGGCTGGACGGGGACACACGGCAGCCTATCGACGAGCTGGCCGATATCAGCCGTTTTGTCCCCCATGAGGCAAGCTATTATTTACAGATCATCGCAGGCATTTCCGCCACTTTTGCTTAATTATACCAAATTACGTACTGGATGATGGAGATTTCAATGACCAAAACGCGTCTTAGCCCTTCCTTTTATTACTTATGGGGGACCCAATCCGCTGCGAATTCTGCAGATGTCCTCTACATAATGGCCTTAACTGTACTGGTGCTGGACCATACGGGTAGCCTGATCTCGGCTACATTGGTCCCGCTCTTCCGCTCACTCTCGCAAATGCTAAGCGGGCTGATCGCGCCTCTCCTGATTGCACGGTTTAACCTCTCCCGGCTGCTCCTGCTATCCCAGACCGGACAATTTCTGTTTTTTGCGGCAATGGCAGTTTACTTGGGAGTCCAAGGCAGCAGCGCTTCACTGTTTATCTTGTTCACGCTGATCTTTGCCATGTCTTTTCTGGACGGCTGGACAGTTCCGGTGCGCAACGCACTCGTTCCGCGGCTTACCAGATCGCGTGAAGGGCTGCTGCGGGCCAACGGCCTATTATCCGTCAGCGACCAGATCGTGCAATTTGCCGGGTGGGGACTTAGCGGGATCATCATTGTTTGGATCGGAACAAGTTCTACCCTTCTGCTTACCGCAGTTATCTATGCCCTGGCAGCCCTGCTCACTCTGCGGATTAAAGAACCGCAAACCGGCAGTGAGACAAACAATCCCGCCGATAATGCTGCCGGGCGGCTGGCTGTTCCTTCCAGAGGGTCGGTCCTGACCGAAGGCTGGAAGATTATCTGGCGAACGCCAAGTCTGCGGGCGCTAACCGCGATTGACGCCATCGATATGCTCGGAGGTTCCGTCTGGGTCGGAGCATTTACACTGTCTTTTGTGCAAGAGGCGCTGGGACAGGGTGAAGAATGGTGGGGATTTATCAATTCCATATATTTTGCCGGCACGATCGGCGGGGGATTGCTGGTAATCTCGGCGGTCCGGCGGATCAGCAGCACACTGCTGCGCTATATGCTGATTGGTATGGCCGGTTACGGCCTGCTTACTTTTCTGTATGCCATCAACACCCATCTGGTTACCGCATTGATACTCGTACTGGTGATGGGGCCATTCGCCGAGCTTAGCGCCGTGACCCGCAGAACACTTGTCCAGCACAGCGTGAACAGCGAGCAGCTCCCAAAGGTCTTGTCCGCACAGGCGGCAATTCTCCATCTGTTCTTCTGCATCTCGCTGCTTGGCATGGCCTGGACGGCGGAAACCTTCGGCATTGTGAAGCTGTATGTCTTTGCCGCCTGCCTGACCTGTTCGGCTGTTGCCGTAGGGATTATTTATGCTAAATCTCTGCGGAACATCGAAGAGAGTTCCTTCAGAAATGAACAGACTCATTAAACGGGCACCCGAGCCACGGGGCTGAACAACACTCTGCCTTCAAGAGCCATCCGCTCCAAATGACAAAAAGGGCTATTGCTATCTGCAGCAATGGCCCTTTTTACGGTTGAAGTTAAATCAGTGCGTTGAAATGGCCCTCCGAGTCCACTGGAGCCGTTCGGGGATCGGTCAGACCGATGCCCTTAAAGCCCCCCTCCCCAAAGTTCATCGGCTTCAAGTGCTTGCAGCTTCGATTGGTTGCATCCCGTTACAATAATCTTCTTGGCCCCCAGGCCCCTGGCAATTTGAACCGCTAAACTGCCGGATGCGCCAGTAGCGCCATTAATCAACAGCGATTGGCCGGATTTGAAGCCTGCCCGGAATACCAATGCAGCCCATGACGACATTGCCGGGTTAGCAATAGCAGCAGGCTTCGGTACTTTTGCAACACGCGAAATTATTCATTACCAATGGCGGTATGAACAGTACCCATGAAGGTCTCTATTACGGGGTTCCGCTAATTGTAATTCCGCAAAGCGCGGATCAGCCGATCCTTGCCAGACAAGTCGCTACTATTGGAGCAGGCATGCAATTACAAATGCAAAGCTTGACCGCAAATCAACTACGGGAAGCCGCAGACCATATATATACCAGCGTTTGAAACCAGTCTATGAGGTCATCTTTATTGGAGAGCAAATCAACTCGCTTCCCTCTCCTCATTACTCACTATTACGGTTACATTACATATTGGCTGTTATAAATTCATATGTCATCTCAGTAACTCTTTTATTACCCGCCTCCGAGAAACCGTGTCCTTCTCCTGAAAATACTTCAATTCTAGCATTAGGATATATCATGGATGCCTTCTTGCCATATTCAAGTGCCACAATATCATCCTGATCCCCATGAAAAATCAAAACATTTTTATCGAATTTGCCGATATGGTCAAATACCTTATAATCGTGAATCGATTCAAAAAATATTCTCCCCAATTGAACTCCCCATAGCTCTTCTATATCAGGGATACTCTCAAGTGTTGGAAATCTTTCATTCCAATTATCTGCAATACATAGCGCTGGAAACAGCAATAAGAGCCCTTTAATATCCTCTATACATTCATCGGCTACTAGTGCTGAGACTAATCCTCCCTGGCTTCCTCCAAATAAGTAGATACGATCAGGATCAATAGGGTCCCATTTTTTTATATTTTCAATAACAGCGCACAGATCTTCTTTTTCTGTGAATATAGTCATTTCGTTTGTCTTAAGGTCACTCTTTGAATTTACGGATCCACCACAAAAGTCAAAACAGTAGGCACCCACACCATTTTTGGCCAAATAGTCACTTTGCATCGCAAAATCTTCATTTGTTCCATTAAACCCATGGCTGAAGATCACGACAGGACACTTCTTCATCCCATTCGGTATGTAAGAGACGCCATGAATTTCCCTCTCATGATGTTTAACCTTGACTATTTCCTTTTGATAGCTGCTCATTTTTTATCCTCCATGACATTAAAATGTAAATTGCTCATCCAGTTATTTATTGCTTTATGTACCTTAAATAACTATAGCGGATTCCGTTAGTAAACCTTCTTTAACTAAAATTTCATCATTTATAACTTTGCAAAATTCACCTGCATATCCTTTACCTTCAAGTATATAACTTGCGGATACGGTGTGTCTATCAATGTATTGTTCATTGATTAGCGTATCAACTCATCCGACGACAATCTCAAATCGGACGAGCATCAGATGCGGGGAAATGCGGAAGCGAGTCCGGGGGCATCAAGATGTAACGTTTCGTCCGCAGAGCGTACACCCAAGTGATCACGTAAATCCGCTTAAAAACGGAGGGCTATCCCATGCAGCCATTTCATGGCTAATGGGACGGCCCTCTATCACTCCCTGCCTTAGAAGCAGGTGTACGAGCGGATCCGGTTCAAATCAATGCCAAAGTAACCCCAGAAAAACCCAAACCATCTGAACCCTGCAACAGAATTACGCCCGACGAATACCGGAAAGAACCAGAATTGTTCACCATTATTCAGCCAAATATATGTGTTGCGGAACAGGCAGGGTCTGATCCCGCCGGGGTCGACGGCAAATGTGGTGACCGACATTTGCGGTACAAATTGCGGCGGCGGAGCCGTCGGCGCTTGAACGCCCCCCGGTGCACCTCCCGGAGTTCCGGGAAATCCGCCTGGCCCCCCCGGTCCTCCTGGTCCTCCGGGTCCACCAGGTCCGCCTGCTGGTCCTCCCGGGAATCCCGGGAATCCTCCGCCGGATCCCGGCGCTGGAAAAAATCCCATATGTGATCGCTCCTTTCCTTGAGTAGGCATAATCATCATATGTATTCGCGGAGAAGGCGCTTGGGCGAATTCCATGGAAATGTAAATTTCCTCAAGCTGCTAAATCCTCTTTTGAGAAATAACTTATGCAGCTTCAACCGAGTGTGCATCCGTCCGCTTGCGCCGAAAGAACGGTTTGCCCTTTGACCAGTTAATGAATGGCTGCTCTATGACATAATAAGAGATCGTCGCCGCCGCATACGAGATTGCGACAACGGATATACTGATGCCCAGCCATCGCCACACATCAGCGATCCCAAAATAGCGATAATCCTTAATACCATACTTTTCGATTAGCGTAATGAACAAATAATGCCAAATATACAGGCCGAACGAAACTTTCGCAGTATAACGGAAAAAGCGGTTATCCAGTAGGCGCCCTAGGATCAAGCTGAACGGTGCTGACAATAGCACGACC
>CAKMKL010000227.1 GCA_927443375.1 uncultured Paenibacillus sp.
CGGATGCGCTGCTCTGGAGTGAAACCGCACCCAATCTATATATCCTTACGCTTTCCCTGACACAAGGGGAAGGAGAGCCAACCGACCAAACCGTACTGGTCCTTGGATTACGTGAATTCAAGGCAGACGGCGATAAGTTTACAATTAATGGACAGAAGACCTTTCTGCGCGGCAAACATGACGGGCTGATCTTTCCCTTGACCGGTTATGCGCCTACTGACGTCGAGGAATGGGTGAGAATTCTTGGGATTTCCAAATCCTACGGCATCAACCATTACCGTTTCCACACCTGCTGTCCCCCTGAAGCAGCCTTTACCGCTGCAGACCTGCTCGGAATCTACATGGAGCCGGAGCTTCCTTTCTGGGGAACGATCACAGAACCCACTGATGAAGGACATAATCAGGCTGAGCAGGATTATCTTGTTAGCGAGGGATACGAGATTCTGAAGGCGTTCGGCAACCATCCATCCTTCGTAATGATGTCGCTCGGCAACGAGCTGTGGGGTAGCAGAACCAAAATCGATTCCATCCTGAAGGAATATAAGGCGTTTGACAGCCGGCCCTTGTACACACAGGGATCCAATAACCACCAATGGGTACCGGAAATTCTGGAGCATGAGGATTTCTTCTGCGGCGTGCGCTTCTCCAAAGAGCGGTTATTCCGTGGCTCATATGCCATGTGTGATGCACCGCTGGGTCATGTACAAACCGGCTTGCCGGGTACGATGAAGGATTACGACGATCAGTTCGCCCCCACGGCCGGAGCATCTTCGGAAGCGGAAGGTGGAGGAACCATCCAGATTCAATATGGCACGGAGGCAAAAACCGTCCAGGCAGACGATGCATCGGGAGAATGGATTCCGCATATTCCGGTAATCTCTCATGAGATTGGACAGTATGCAACCTATCCCAATTATGAAGAGATCGCCAAATACACCGGATCGCTCAAGGCAAAAAATTTCGAAGTCTTTCGTGAACGGCTGGAAGAGAAGGGCCTTGGCCATCTCGCGGCTAAATATTTCACGGCCTCGGGGCAGCTTGCAGCAGCCTGCTACAAAGAGGAGCTCGAATCAGCCTTCCGCACCAAGAAACTTGCCGGTTTCCAGCTGCTGGATCTGCAGGATTTCAGCGGACAGGGCACAGCCTTAGTCGGTATCCTCGATGCCTTCATGGATTCCAAGGGAATGATCACTCCTGCAGAATGGCGCACTTTCTGCAGTGACGCTGTTCTGCTCGCCAGATTCCCCAAATATAACTATACCTCTGGTGAACACTTTATTTCGGACATTGAGCTGAGCTGGTTCCGGAGCGGATCACCAGGCACCCTTAAGCTAGACTGGGAACTGACCGCTGGCAATGAAATATTGGCGGAAGGTTCACATGAAACAGAAGTTCCGGCAGGGGCGAATTATTTCGATATCTGCCAGCTGGACATTGATCTGCCAGCAGTAATGGCCATGACTTCAGCCGTGCTTAATCTCCGGATCGCGGGAACTGATATCCGCAAAAGCTACGATCTGTGGATTTATCCGGAACAGAACAGTACCGGGCTTGACGGGATTCGTATCTTCCAGGAACTAAACGGGGAAGCGCTGGCTCTGCTGGAGGAAGGTGGAAATGTGCTGCTGATGCCGAAGCTGGAGTCGCTGAACAATGCTATCGAAGGCTACTACTGTACGGATTTCTGGTGCTACCCGATGTTCCGGTCGATTTCCGAGAGCATGAACCGGCCGGTACCTGTCGGTACTATGGGTCTGCTGATCGACAACAGCCACCCTGTGTTCCGTGACTTCCCGTGCGAAGAGCATTCCACATATCCTTGGTGGAATATTATTGAGAACTCAAAGTCGCTTATCATGGACGGAACGGATTCAGCATGGAGTCCTATGGTGCAGACGATTGACAACTTTGAACGCAATCATAAGCTGGGCTTCCTGTTTGAGTGCCGTATTGGGGCCGGTAATCTGCTGGTTTGCGCTCTGGACGCAGACAAGGCAGGCGTAACGCCGGAAGGCAGACAGTTCCTGTCCAGTCTGGCCGGTTACATGACCTCCAAGGAATTTAAGCCGCAATACGCAGCAACCAAGGAAGAGCTTCAGCGGATTGTTCAATAAACCAACCCAAGTAGGAAATCATAAGTTCAATTTATATAGTTAAATAAGCCAAGCTGCCATTAGTTTAATGGCAAGCTTGGCCTGTTTGTTTTTAGCTGGTTACTAAGTCAATATAACCGCTTATTAGCACCGGATACATCCGCGGAAGTAAATTCCAGTCTACTTTACACAAAAATATTGGTAAGGTAGAGGATAGCAATTGATACGAGGTGATAAAAGAAAATGATGAAGAAACACTGTTTGTTCTGTGACGAGATTGTTCCCATTGAACAGGAAGGCAATTACGATAGTTATCTCGGTTGCTCCTGTTCACAAGGCGGGTTATATCATCTGCGGCAGGACAGCTACGAGTCCATTAACGCACTCCCGCATCCTAAGAAACGCGACCTGCTGCATATCATATCTGCATATATCCGGGAGAAGACAGACTGTGATGACAAGGTCTATCTTAAGGCATATGATCTGGAATCCATCGCCAATTCCCCGAAAATACCAATAACCATTGAAGATAAAGGTAACCGTCTGCTGCATTATTTGTACAGGCATTCCGAAGGTCCTGGGGAACCGGTTGCCATTCACCCGCTCTCCAACAATTATAACCTGACCTACTCTCCCAACCTGCAAGAACTGGTATATATCATAGACAAGCTTGGAAACGAGCAATTCCTCATTCGGGAAGGCATGAACTTTAAGCTGACGGAAAAAGGGTGGAATGAAGCTGCAGCCAGCTCCGGAGGGAAGAAGTTAAAAGCCTGTTCCATTCTCATTCAAGGGGGGAAGGAATTACTCGCCGATTGGCAGGAGAAGCTATTGCCCAAAATCGGGCAGTTTGGTTATCAGCCAACTTTGCTGACGCATACCCGGTCACCAGAGAATGAACAATATGATATGAGCCAAATCGCTGACAGTAAACTGATTATTGCAGATGTAACCGGCCAGGCCCCAGGGGTATATTTTGCGGCAGGTTATGCGCTGGGGAGGAATATCCCTGTTATTTGGACCGTGAATAGCAGCGATGCTGACAAGCTTGTTGTACAGTTACAAGAAATCCGCCCGATAGTGTGGGATACCGCTGAAGAACTGGCGGTGCTGATTCAGCAAAAGCTAAGTTAACAGAGTAGGAATATTCGTTAGGCTAAATATATCTGAAGCCTCTCCGGCCTGTGACAGGAGTTGTGCCCTTACAGGCTATTAATATATAAAAGAGCAGATGTCTTCCCGGAATAGGGATAATCTCTGCTCTTTTGTCATGTACTGTACGGGGGGCTGGCTACTATTCATTCCCTTCCCATTCATGCAGCACCATGATGGCTGCGCCAGTAGCTACGGCCTCATCCGTAAGCATTCCCTGCGAGAAGACCGGGCTGTATTCCGGGTAATGATAGATATTTGATTTCGCAGTCTCAAGCGCAATATTGAAGACCAGGGGATCAGCACTCACGAGCGGGCCCCCCAGAATTACGTATTCAGGATGGAAGGTATTGATCAGATTGGCTAGTCCAATCCCCAGATAACGGGCCGTTTCAGCAAATTGCTCTTTAACGAGAAGATCTCCCTGGGAAAGACCATCAACGAGAGTTGCAAAATTAACACGGTCAGGCGAACAGGGAGACAGCAGGCTGCTGCGCCCGGCCTTAAGCTGGGCACGAACACGATCCACCAGGGATGGTACGGACACGAAAGCTTCCAGTGCTCCATAATTCCCTTTGTCCCGGAGTCTTGGCCCGCCGGTCTGGACGATCATCTGGCCGACCGCCCCTTCCGTATCGACCGCCCCCCGGATCAGTTTACCGCCGGACATCATAGCTGAGCGGATATTGATCCCTGCATGCACATAAAGGGCATGTTCAATGTTATCATTCCGGAGCGCCCAATGTTCACCGATGAGTGCGGTATTTGCGCCGTTATCGAGTTTGGCCGGAATCCCCAGCCTTGCCGTAAGCATGCCGCAGATCGGAACGTTCTTCCAGTGAGGAGAGGGGAAAAGCTCCGGTTCAAGAATAACCCCTTGCTTGCGGTCCAGAGGACCAACCGCACCTATTCCTAGACCGAGGACTTGATCGGCGGAGACCCCTTCCTTCGCAAGAAAGTCTGCTGCTGCTGCTTCAACATAATCCACCAGATGCCCAGGTGTCATCTGTGCATCCATTTCCCAGCGGATCACAGATAGTGTATTAAGATGCAGATCATAGAGGCCGAGCTTA
>CAKMKL010000228.1 GCA_927443375.1 uncultured Paenibacillus sp.
CATTATGCCTATGTATTAACCTGCAAGATAATGAACGAACCAAGCGACTCAGGAAGGACCGGATGTGCTGACCGTAATAAGGACCATTGCCATGTCTGCATAAGCCTTACGGATGAAGTCCTTATCCAGGAGACAAAAAGCCTGTATTACAGGCTTCTCCGGACGGTGCCCGGCCGGATCAGTGTACGCTTTTCCAGCTGCAGAAGCTGAGTGCGCAGCTCACCGGAAGAGAAGTGCTCCCCGATAAATACCGCTACATCAGGCACTTCACCCTGGGGGGTGATTTTCATAAAATCGGCTTCTCTATAAGCATATTGGAACAAAAACCGGCTCGAGGTGTCGCTAAACGTAACAATTCCTTTGGCCCGGTATACATCACGCGGCAGCTCTTTAACGAACTGCTCGAATTCCTCACTGTTTACGGCACGCTTAAAATAATGGGTATAGGCCATAACATGATCATGGGTAGGGTGGGCATGAACCGTGTGATCCGCAGTCCCTTGGGCATACTCTCCGCCCTCCGTAATCCCTTCCTCTGCATCTTCATCGCCCCGGCCTTCCAGATGTACCCCGCCCAGACTTCCCAGCAGGATTTCCGGTTCCAAACCGCAGCGCACGGCCGGCAGGATCTCCGCGTAAGCATTCCATTTACGCAGCACACCCGATATTTCATCAGCTTCCTCAGCTGTAACCCGGTCAGTCTTGTTCAAAATAAGTACAGATGCGCAGCGGATCTGCTCCTGCATCAACCGGTACGTTGAACCCTGCTGTGAGCGGTACAGCTCAAGGAGATGCGCAGCATCGACGACAGTAATCAGACCTTTCAGCTCCACCAGCTGATAAAGCGAGGTTTCGGTAACCGCATCGACGATTTCCAGCGGATTCGCGGCACCGGTGGCTTCAATGACCACAACATCCGGTGATTCTTTCTTCACCAGGGTTGTCAGCTCCGTGCTGAGGTCGCCGCGGCTGGTGCAGCAAATGCAGCCGCCAAGCATCTCTGCCATCGGAACCGACTGCTCTACCAGAAGTCCGTCCAGATTAACTTCCCCTAATTCGTTCATCACCACTGCCGGGCGAAGGCCCTGGGCTTTCCAGTGGTCCAGCAGCCGCTGCAATAAGGTTGTTTTGCCGCTGCCGAGAAATCCTGACAATATATAAACCGGCAATGCCTGTTTCATGTTTCATCGCTCCCCAAAACTTCCGTTATGGTAGCGAGTTTACTACAAATATGTATATACAAGCAAGGAGCAGCTGCAGAGGACTCGCTTTCGCTCCCTGAGACCCCCGGCTTGTCTTTGCTCTCTTCTTCACCTATTATGAGGGTAAAATGACTAATAAGGAGTGGTCCCATGTCATCCGTTGATGAACACCGCAGCGAAGCACCGCAAACGGTATCCTGTTATATTATTACCGTCTCGGACACAAGAACGATGGAAACTGATACCGGAGGAGCGTTAATCGCTTCCTTGCTGGAAGAGGCTGGTTATCAGGTTGTGGGCCGCAGTATCGTTAAAGATGACTATGAAGAGATCCGCGAGCTGGTCTACAAAAGCTCCGTTCATTCCGGAATCGAAGCCGTGCTGCTGACCGGCGGTACGGGAATATCTCCACGCGACACCACCTACGAGGCCGTTGCCTCCCTGCTGGACAAATCGCTTCCGGGCTTCGGGGAAATATTCCGCCTGCTTAGCTTCACAGAAGACATCGGCTCCGCCGCCATACTAAGCCGGGCAATTGCCGGCACTATCGGAAGCACAGCAATTTTCTCGATGCCCGGCTCCACCGGAGCGGTCAAGCTGGCCATGAACCGGCTGATCCTTCCTGAGCTGCGCCATGTCATGCGCGAGATATATAAACAGGGTTAATGGCTTCCCAGGTGTTCCAGCAGTCCGCCTAACAGCTCTTTAGCTTGCCTGGTGTATTTGCCCTTCTCCTTTTTCATGGAGGTTTGGAGCAGAGCGGCGTGGCTGCTGGAAGGGAGCATTTTCGCTTCTATGATGCGATGCTTGCCGTTGCCTACACATAAGATTCCAGCAGTTAATGCAGCAGTTAATGCAATAGTGAGCAATAGTAGCAGTTGATTTCTCAAGAATATCCGCCTCTCAGCCAGAAAAATGTTAAATCCTGTTATTCTAGGATGGCTTAGCAATTGCTATAGTATGCACCCGCTGGCTTTGCTTAACTTCCGGCAGACAGCCTCACTTGTTAAGAGAGTTAATCCCTTGACGGTTCTTCATGAACATCCGTATCAGGCAGGGTAGTCACCCAGCGTGTAAATTCAACTCTGAGCCCAGCCCTTGTCGGAGCACAGAGAAGCGGCCCAGCCTGCACACCCTTCTTATACGGAAAATGGGCAACCCGGATCGTACGCCAAGGATGTATATCTGTTCTGGCTCTAAGGATAACGGCATCTTCTAAGCGTGAGGCACGAATCGTGATATTCTCTCCAGTCCATTCAGGTACAGGGGACAAGGACCAGTCCGAGTATTCATCCGTTACAACGGCTCCGACATGTGGCACACCGTCATTCAGCTCAATACCGGCCTTTATCCACTCTGTCGGGCTATGCCACAGCATAATCCCCGCCTGGTCATACAACACGGTAAGACTTTCACTGTTGAAACTGACTTCAACCGCGCTTTGATCCTCCCAGGCGGTAAGCAGCGCGTGCCCGCTGTCATGCTGGAATTGATACATTGTTTTCTGCCAATAATCACTGCCTTCTAATGCTTCAACAACTAAACTCCCGCCCTGCTCCATTATGGATTTCGGCTGATTGCTCCATACCCCATCCTGCCAATTCACCGGCTTCTTCATCTCACTGCACCCCTTCGTATCAGTCTCACGAGAAATCGATTCCAGTTTAACCCTTTTTCATCTAAAATGCTGTAATTTCTTTTTCATGAGCGCATTGATCTGCTCCGAGCTCAGCAGCATGACCACAATAAAACCGATCATGGCACCCGGCAGAATCATGAAGGTGCTCCGGGCAGCAATCCACCCCAGCATTGGCGGCAGGAAGGCACCCCCGGTGTAAGCCAGCGCCATCTGATAGCCTATGATTTTCTGGGAATTCACTTTGCCGAACCGTGCTGGAGTCTCATGCAGCATACAAGGGAAAATCGGTGCCGATCCCAGACCAACCAGAATAAAACCAATTAACGAAAATACCGCTGGAAGCGGCAACGCCAGCACCACTGCACCTAACAGAGAAATCACCAGGCCTGCGCGAATCAAAACACGGTTACTGTATTTAAAACTAATAAATCCGGTAATCAGCCGCCCGGCAGTGATTCCCCCGTAATAGAGCGAGACCCAGCCGGCGGCAGTTGCTGCAGACAGACCCTTGGCATTAACCAGAAAACTGCTCCCCCATAATCCAAGCGTTGCTTCAACGCCGCTATAGAACAGGAAGGTGATCATTGCCAGTTTTACGCCTTTGATCTTCAAAACATTGCGGTCCGCACTCGCATGTTCGCCAGCCTCTCCAGGCTGTGCCGCTCCCCGGCCGTTTTTCTCTGTTCTTTTCCATAAAGGCAAGGTTACAAACAGCAGGATCACTAATGCAAACTGAATCAGGCTGACGGTTAAAAAGCCTTTTCTCCAGGAGTCTCCGTGCGAGATATAGCCCGACATAAGGATTGGACCGAGCATGGCACCGATTCCCCAGAAGCAGTGCAGCCAGCTCATATGATGAGCTTTATAATGAGTCGCAACATAGTTGTTCAGACCGGTATCAATGGAACCGGCGCCAAGTCCCAGCGGCAAAGCCAGCACAGCCAGCCAGATCACTGAAGAGGAATATGAGAATCCCAATAACGCAAGGGCTGTTACAGCGACACTGATAAAAGTAACCTTGCCCGTGCCCAGACGCTGCAGCACAGCGCTGCTAGCCAAACTGGAGATAATCGTTCCCCCGACCACCACCATCGACAGCAGCCCCGCAGTCTCTACAGACGCCCCGTAATCCAGCCGCATAATCGGCCAGGCTGCACCAAGCATTGAATCCGGCAGTCCTAAGCTGATAAAGGCCAAATAAATTATTATTAGAAAGAATGTTGCCATTTTGTTTTCCCACCTACGTTTCAGATTTGGTTAATTGCAGGCCCGGTTCCAGTGTCCGTAGTGTCTGCACGATCATGCCCTGTAAATAATCTGCTGCAAAATCTTCGGTCAACCGGATATCCGGAACGATACTGCCAGGTAAAAATAAGCTGCATTGTTCCACTACCGAGCTATGATGATGGTCCGTTAAAAAGCTTCCGTATAGCACCACAAGATCAGGATTCAGCATACTGTTGACCGCAGCTGTCAGTTTGGCGATTGCTTCGGTAATCCGCTCAAATGAGGTAATCAGCGAGGGATCTCCCCACGGTATACCCAGCGGAATATTGGCTACCTCACCGGCGAAGCCCCGTTTGCCTTTATGCAATCTGCCATTGATGTATATTCCTGCCCCGGGGCCAAAACGGTCCGGAAAATACATATACACTACCGTGGATTCCGCAGTTTCCTGCAATCTGTTGCAGTACCCGATAACTGCAGCATTGACATCGTTCTCCAGAACAACCGGTTTACCGTATCTGTTCTTGAAGTGCTCTGTTACAGAAATGTCGCGCAGAGCGATATAGTCAGAGACCAGCATTTTCCCGTCGATCTCCGCTCCCGGCAGACCGAAGCCAATCGCCTGTATAGCGGAATACTGCAGCATAGCCTCGTCAATCAGCGTTTCAAAGCTGCTGAGATCAATCCGGTTCACCGGTATACTTACATCATGCAGACGCCGGCCCGACAAGGTGACGACCGTTCTGCGGATCTCAATCCCGCTATCCTCTTCATATGGAAACAGAATCAGGGCCAGTGAATGTTCGTCGTTATATATGTATTGTTGGGCCGGCCTGCCCCCGCTGGAGGAAATCATGTTACCCTCCCTCACTTCCTGCTGCTCCACCAAATATTGCAGTACTGTGCCCACTGTAACAATGCTAAGACCCGTGTTCTCGGCTATTCGCCGCTTCGTCGCCTGCCCCTGCTGTTTCAATTCTTTACGTACCAGATTAATATTCACTTCTCTGATCACCAGCGCATTGCCGCCAATATTCTTCATCCTGTTCACCCCGCTTTATATAATACTTTATAAAAGTGTTTTAATAAATAGGCGCTTTTCATTTTTTCACGGTAAATAAACAGCCCGGCAAATGTCTGCCGGGCTAAGTGCAATATTATAGATTTGCTAGCAATACGGCTTCCGCTTACAGATCAGGATGCTCGTGTTTCGCTTTGAGACGGCTCCAGCGGCGCTGAACTTCGCTCTCGAAGCTGCGCAGTGCCGGTTCGTTCTCCGGCTTCAGCAGATGGCGTGTTTTGCCCATTGTCTTCAGCCAGGCGGAGACTTCAACACGTTTGTCCTTGTCTTCCGGATTATACGTAATGTTCGTTGTGCCGTGCTCCACCTCATACAGCGGGAAGAAACAGGATTCAACAGCCAAGGATACAATATCCGTGCCATCCTTGTCCTCGGACATCCAGTTCAGCGGGCAGGCAATCAGAATTTTACCATAGACCAGGCCTTCATTCTGCGCATACCACTGGGCCTTGGCAGCCTTCTTCAACAGATCCTGCGGATACGCTTCGCAGCCGGTGAACACATAAGGAATATTGGTAGCCGCCATGATCTGCGCGGTATCCTTATGCTGGGTCAATTTACCCTGTTGGGTCTTGCCGATGCTTGAAGTAGAAGTACGATGACCTAGTGGTGTCGAATACGACTGCTGTGCACCTGTGTTCATATAACCTTCATTATCGTACTCGACGATAATCATTTTGTGTCCGCGCAGGGCAGCACCAATGGCTGGGCCCATTCCGATGTCCATACCGCCGTCGCCGGTTACCATTACGAATGTAAAGTCCTCTTTCAGGCCCAGTCCGTCGAGCTCGCCGCGGCGTTTGCGTTCCCAGAACATTTCGACCACACCGGACAGCGTTGCTGCGCCATTCTGGAAGAGGTTATGGATAAACGTTGATTTATGTGATGAGTAAGGATAACCGGTAGTAGTTACCATTGCACAGCCCGTATGGTACAGCGCAACGATATCGCCTTCAATTCCCTTGAAGAATAATTCAAGACCCGAGAAAATCCCGCAGCCTGGACATGCGCCGTGACCGGGAGACAGCCGTCTCGGTTTCTTCATCAGGCTGCGGACCGGAGGAACCTTCACGGCCAGCTTGCCAGTTTCTTCATTTTTAGTGACAGTAATCAGCCCTGTCTTCAGCAGGTCGAAATTCATCGGCTTCAGCAGGCGCTTCGGTGCTTTATCAGGTTCGCCAGGATTGTGTCCGTAATAATCAAACGGCACTTCCACATGGTCAGCTACAACAGCATCCATAGCCAGCTGGAAGAAGTGATGACCGTCTTCAGCATAGAAGTCCTTGCCGCCAAGCCCGTAAATCCGGCTGATTACTTTGGTTGCTGTGTTTCCATAAGTGAACAGTGCCGCCTTGATTTCGTTAACCATATTGCCGCCGTGTCCGCCGACGGAATCTGCACGGTCACCGACCGTAATGGCTTTAACATTCTTGAGCGCTTCAGCAATTTGCTTCTGCGGGAACGGGCGGATCATATTCGGTGAGATCGCACCTGCTTTGATTCCCTGCTGGCGCAGCTGATCCACAACGTCCTTAATGATCTCGGATGCAGAGTTCATCAGGAAGACCGCCACATCGGCATCCTCCATCCGGTACTGCTCAATCATAGGATAATGGCGTCCGGTCAGCTCAGCAAATTCCTGGGCGATTTCTTCGAATACTTCTCCGGCATTGTACATTGCCACGGACTGCTGATAACGGTTGTTGATATAATCCGGTTCATTCATATAAGGACCGACGGTAACCGGGTTATTACGGTCAAGCGTATCTGTGAAGCCCACCGGCGGCTGTTCGCCTACGAACTTGTGAACATCCTCGCGGTGGGCAAAGGCCTGCACACGGCGCTTCTGGTGGGATGTAAAGTAGCCGTCGGAAGCTACCATGACCGGAAGACGGACTTTCGCATGTTCTGCCAGCTTCAGTGCCATCAGATTCATGTCGTAGACAGACTGCGGATCACGACACATCAGAATCGGCCAGCCGGTATTGAGTGCAAAATACAAATCGGAGTGATCACCGTGAATGTTGAGCGGTCCCGAAATCGAGCGGCAGATCAGGTTCATGACCATAGGCATGCGCGTACCGGCTTGTACAGGCAGCTGTTCAAGCATGAACATGTATCCTTGAGCGCTCGTTGCGTTAAATACGCGTCCGCCTGCTGTAGAGGCGCCATAACAAATCCCTGCTGAGCTGTGCTCGCCGTCCGATGGCACGAGCATAATATCATGCTGTCCGCTGGCTTTCATCGTATCGAGGAACTGGGCAACCTCCGTCGATGGCGAGATCGGGAAATACCCCATGACATGATAGTTGATCTGATGCGCAGCGTAGGCTGCCATCTCATTACCTGATTCATATAGGAATTTCTGCTCTACTTTGGCAGAGCCTACTTCTTTTTCATAATCAATAGCCATTGTTCATTCCGCCTTTCTTACCAGATTATAATTGCGTGACCAGATCAAATGTATGATGCACAGTGTGGCTGTCAGCATAGCCTTCCTTCTCACGGATACTGGACAGTGCCGAGGTCGGGCAGGCGCCAACGCATTTCAGGCAGCCTTTGCAATATTGATAATCGATACCCAGCAGGAACATTTGTGAACGTCCCTTACGGTCAATCCGTTCTTCCCAGACAAAACACTGGTCCGGACAGACGGTATCACACTGTGCACAGTTGATGCAGGACTCGTTCTCATAAGCCGGAATCATGCCGGAACGGGAAATGCTCAGGTTCTTCAGGAAGCTGCTGCCCGGATTGATAATCGTACCGCCCATCGGCTGGGTTTCATAACCAAGCGCCGAAATGTCGGAACGTACATATTCAGGCATGCTGTCTCCTGGCACAAGCTCGAAGTGCATAAACTTCACTTCATTATAGCCGCGGTCGAAGGTCGTAATCGCTGATTGCACGGCCTGCGGATATTTTTTGCCGAGCGACTTCTCGATAACACCTTTCATTGTTTCGGTATCGAGGAACGGGCAGAGCCGGAACAGCGCACCCAGCATCGCCATGTTTACACGGTTCTTCTCTTTCAGTGCAATGCTTGTCGCGTCGATCACGGCAATGGTACCAGCCTTCATCTTCAGCAGCTCTTTGAGTTCTTCCGGCGTCTTGGCCGAGTTCACAAGAACAGTACTGTCTTCATTAATTCCGCTGGTCACATTGACGGTCTTGGCAAGCGCTTCGTGGAATACACCCACCACATGGGGACGCTCTACCGGCGATGTATCACGGATATGCGTATTCAAATCACAGAACCGGATGTGGGCCTTTACAGGAGACCCCTTTTTCTCCGATCCGTAAGATGAGAAACTGACGCCGTTCAATCCGGCTCCGACGACTCCCGCTTCCGCGAGCATCTTGCCAGCCAGGTTAGCGCCGAGTCCTCCAATGGACTCCAGCCGGATCTCAAAAAATCCGAGATCGTTTACTTTTGGTAATTGTACCACCGACATAACCCCTTTCTGAGTGTCAAGAATAATAACATCCTTTTGACTTTTTATTGATTGTAACGTGATAATAACTGTTGCGAATGTGATAAATCTTGCATTTTCCACGCCTCAGGAATCACAATTATTTATGGATTTCGATTGGTTTCTTTATACGCGACAGAGCGGCGTTACTTAGAGAGAAAGTAATCTGCCATAGAAATAGCAAAATGTGAAAATTGTGTGTAATACGTCAATTCCCAAGGGTTTCTTGAATACAAGACCAACCTTAATTTAGCAATAAAATTAAAAATTAAGATGTTAAATTTATCACATTAATCATGATTAATATCACAGTATCGGTCCCCCGCTCAGCTTGATACTTACGTGAAAAGCAAAAAGCCCATCCAGAGAGGGGCTTACAGGTTGGCATTCTGCTACTAATAAGTCCACCAGTTGCCGGACATCAAGATCATTGAAAACATCTTAATGCCGTCCTCGTAGTAATCTTCAGCAGCACTGCCGGCCGTGTGGCTCCAAAGTGAATTCAGCCAGCTCTGGTTACTCGAAGAGATCATAGCACTTACTCCAAAGGGAGCATAGAAAGCTCCGCTGTTATAGCTGCCAAACGTTGTACCGTTAAGCTTAAAACCGTCTTTGATGCTTCCAGGAGTACTATTTTCTTTGGTCTTGATCCAGCTGTTAAGCTGCGTAAGCTGGGCAAGCGCACGATTGTCGTCGGAAATCAGATAGTTGGTAGTGATCCGCCATGGCGTACGACAGGAGTTATAGTTGTGATTTCCATCGTTGGCATCCTCCAGAAAGCCGGCTGCAGCCGGTTTATAGACACCACCGGAATAGACCACAAAATCAGGCAACAGACCAGTATAGCCGTGTAGAGGTTGTTTATAATGGTGCACGTTTTATCGGCTACATTAGTCCAGCTCATATCACCGGTTGCCGCCTTAAACGCTTTCAGATGATCCAGCATGAAGTCTGAGGGCCGTGTTGCACATCAGATAGGGATTGATGGAGCTGGGATGGGCGGTGTAATAATTATATAGACCGTTAAAATACGTCTGTGCATTGGTGTCATACCCGGCCATCAGCACTGTGAAGAGCATGCCATAACCATGGGCTTCGGAAACGGTTTCCCCATCGGAGTTATATTTAACATAGTATTTCCCGGCGCCTGCCGGTTTCTGATAAGCAGCTTTTCACGCATTCCACTTCGTCTTGACTGAATTGTCCATGCTTGTCTGCGTAACATTATTCGGATGAAGCAATGAAACAGGCAAAACCGGATTCGCACACCTCCCTCTATTCGGAGTGGGGTTTTTCTTAACCGGACTGAAAGTTAAAGCGGTTAAACTTTCACAGCAAAAAATAATTTTGCCGACATGGTAAATACAGTCTTCCATTTTATTCCTTTCAGATCTAAAACATCCAAAGTATTGCATAAAGAAGCTGCCCTTCACCTCATGTCTAGATTGCGGAAGGACAGTCTCTTAGATAAGCCTCAGACAATAAATCTGCTATTCTACATCCTGCTGCATATGCTCTGCGATCAGTTCCTGCTTGCGCGTCCATACCTTTTCACTGAGATTTACACGGTACACCTCAGGATTCAGCTTGCGGAGATACTCCGGCCAGAACAAATCGAGCTGTTCCTGATGATAGCTGCGGATTTCATCCAGTGCAGGCAGCTTGTACACCTGGAACCCGTTCACAAATATCGGCTCCAGCATCGGCAGTGCCTGATACTTGTCGACATTCTTGCGCAAATACGGATGCAGCGGATTGAACAGCTTAATGCGGCCGCCGCTGCGCGGAGTCTCCTCTTCAGGGAAGCTGATATAATCCGCCATTGCCTTGCCGTTGGTTCCGACAATGCGGAACACTTCTTTTTTGCCTGGCGTCGAGACCTTCTCAGGGTTGGAGGAGATTTTGATCGTCGGAATCATTTCACCTGTAGACGACTCAATTTCAACCAGCTTGTACACGCCGCCAAGTGATGGCTGGTCAGAAGCGGTAATTAGCTGTGTGCCCACGCCCCAGGTATCGATGGCTGCGCCCTGCAGCTTGAGGTCCATAATTGTATTCTCATCCAGATCATTGGAGGCGACAATCTTAACATAGTCCAGGCCGGCCTCATCCAGCATCTTGCGAGCCTGGATAGACAGATAGGCCAAGTCTCCGCTGTCGAGGCGGATGCCGTTCATCCGCTTGCCCTGTGCTTCCAGCTTCTTGGCTGTGTTAATGGCATGCGGCACACCACTGCGGAGTGTATCAAAGGTGTCAACAAGCAGGGTAACGCCATCCGGCATTACTTTGGCATAGGCATCAAAAGCTTCCTGCTCACTTGCAAAGCTCTGTACCCAGGAGTGTGCATGAGTACCTTTGGTCGGTATGCCGAACATTCTGCCGGCCAGCATATTGGAGGTGGCATGGAAGCCGCCGATATAGGCCGCACGTGCACCCCACACTGCCGCATCCGCCTCCTGGGCTCTGCGGGTTCCGAATTCCAGCAGGATATCGCCGGGAGCCACCTGCTTGATCCGTGAGGCCTTGGTAGCTATCAGCGTCTGATAGTTCATGAAGTTAAGAATCGCCGTTTCAACAAGCTGGGCTTCCATAATTGTACCCTCAACGCGTACGAGCGGCTCATCCGGAAAGACGAGCGCCCCTTCCTTCATGGAGTGAATTGTCCCCTGAAAATGAAACTGCAGCAGCTCCTCCAGAAAAGCAGGTGCATAATTCTCTTCCTGCTCCGACAAATAGCGGACATCATCTTCGGTAAAGCGCAGGTCACTGATGTACTGGGCAATGCGCTCAAGCCCCGCAAACACGGCAAACCCGTTCCCGAAAGGCAGCTTGCGGAAGTAGGCTTCAAACACCGCTTTGCGTTTATGAGTTCCGTTCACCCAGTGGGCATACATCATATTGATCTGATATTTATCGGTATGTAGAGCAAGCTCTCTCCTCAAGTTCTCATCTCCTAAATTCTCTCTAGTATGCGGTAACGACCTTCGCTCCAAGACTCCCCTGGAAATGCCCTAATGCCCAAAGATGACCGTCCGGGTTAAAACTGGCCACAGCGTCTTCGTGTATGATGAGGTCAAATCCTTTGTTGTATGCATCAACTGCAGTATGCAGCACACAGATATCGGTGCAGACGCCGATCAGATGAAGCTCCGTAATCCCGCGTTCGCGCAGCTTCAGCTCCAGATCCGTCCCGCTAAAGGCGCTGTAGCGCGTTTTGTCCATCCAATAGATCGAATCCCGGTTGGCCTCATATACGACTTTCAAAGTGCCGTACAATTCCCTGCCGCGGCTGTCACGCAGATTATGCGGCGGAAACAGCCTGCTCTCCGGATGATACGGATCATCTGCTTCATGCAGATCTACAGCCATTACCACGTAATCGCCGTTCTCTGCAAACTGCCTGGTCAGTTCGCTGACTCTTGGCGCAATATCAATCCCCGGCTGCCCGACAGGCAGACTGCCGTCAATAAAATCATTGGTGAAATCTATCACGATCAATGCCTTCATTATACTGGCCTCCTTAAGGCTGGGTTAAAGGGGTATCCGGTTACCAGACATCTTCCTACGTATAGATAGACAATAATGGCTCATGGTCTGTGAACATATACAGCTGTGCGGGGCGCTGAGAGTACTGGTTGGAGCTGACCGGATTGCCGGCTTCATCCCTTACTTCCTTTAATATACCCTGACGGCTGCGTGTTGAAGTAATTTTGCGGATAAAGTTCGGCTCTTTGAATTCCGGCACTACCGTCTGAATCACCTGATACAGCTCGCTTAATGTGAAATGCCGGGGCAGAAACTGCCGGGCAATCGTGGTCTGCAGCATCTGCTGCTGAATCCGCAGGTAGGCATCGGTGATGATGTCATGATGGTCAAAAGCAAGCTCCAGCTCTTCCAGGGCTTCCTGAAGCGTAAACAGCCCGACCTCGCCCGCATCGTCAGAGGCTTGTCTCTGCTCCAGCATCCATTCCTCCACCAGCGCAAAAAAAGCATGGCTGATAATCCACCCGCGCGGATCACGGCCAGGCGTACTATACACGCCAAGATATTCTAAGTGCCCGCCGTCGACACCGGTTTCTTCTTTCAGCTCACGTGTTGCTGCATCATATATAGATTCATCTTCCTGGCAGAAACCGCCCGGTAAGGCCCACATCCCGGCGCATGGCCATTTTTTCCGCCGGATCAGCATTACCTTTAGTTCGCGCAAAGGAAGTGTCTTGGTGACTGTCTTCCGTTCCCGCTTGGTCAAAGTGAACATCACAATGTCGGCCGGAACTCCGTCCGGGGTGCGGTACTTTTTGGCGTTATAGGTTTGTTCCACGTTCTCGCTCACTTTAGATCATCCTTTGCCGCAGCTTTTGTTTGCTGTTCGTATCTTTTAATGTACCAAACCTGAACTTCTAAAATCAACAAATCTGCCGCATTTATATTTGAATAAAGGGACGGATCTGCATCCGCCCCTCCGAAAATGGTCTAATCCCCGCATGTGGACGGCGGCGCTTCTGTTCCGGCTTCCACATTGATTTTCTCTGATACAGTGTCCCGGATTACGGAAATAACCAGCTGCAGCAGGTAATTAATATCGCTCTGGCTCTGCTGGAACTCATTCACGACCGGAATCCCGTCGATTTCATCCTGCAGGACTTCGATTTCCTGTTCAATCTTCGCTACCATATCCTTATTGCCGAAGCTCTCAAAGGCGACAATCTCCTTCTGCTTCTTCTTGATCGTGGCAATCAGCCCCTGCACCCGCTCGTGATTCTGGATTTTGAGCTCGGCCTGCTGGAAATGCCGCACTTCTTCACTTGTCGAAATCAGAGAAGCGAGTTCCTTCGCTTTGCCCATAATATCCTCACGCACAATCAGATCACGGGTGTTGAAGCTCTGCATGCCATATTTATTCACACTCGGGTTTTCCTGGCTCACTAACATCGCCTCATTTCGCTATAATTTAGAGAACCGCTGCGGCTTCCGCCACATAGTCCCCTTTAATGTACCAAGTTTTGGTATCTGTAATTCTAACCTGTACGAAGCTGCCGATCAGCTCGCGCGGACCTTCAAAATGAACCAGCTTGTTGGCTCTGGAGCGCCCGGAGAGCACGTTTGCGTTATTCTTACTCTCTCCTTCTACCAGCACCTCTACCAGCTCACCCAGCATCCTGTCGTTACTGACCCGGCTCTGTTCCTTAATCAGGTCATTCAGGCGCTTCAGGCGCCCGTTCTTAACCTCCTGCGGAACATTATCCTCCATCGCGGCTGCCGGTGTTCCCTCGCGGGGAGAATAAATGAAGGTATACGCCATATCATAACCTACTTCGCGGACTAGCGACAGGGTGTCTTCAAATTGTTCCTCGGTTTCACCCGGGAAGCCAACGATAATATCGGTCGTCAGCACAGCATTCGGCACACTTGCTTTGATCTTGCGGACCAGCTCCAGATAAGCTTCCCTGGTATATTTTCGGCTCATTTTCTTAAGCACCGCTGTACTTCCCGACTGCACCGGCAGATGAATATGCTCTGTCAGATTGCCGCCTTTGCCTAACACTTCAATCAATCTATCGTCAAAATCACGGGGATGGGAGGTCATGAAGCGGATACGAGGAATATCAATCAGCCGCATGTCATCCATCAGATCCCCGAATGTATAGTCTATGTCAGTAAAATCCTTGCCGTATGCGTTCACATTTTGCCCTAGCAGGGTCACTTCCTTGAAGCCCAGACGGGCCAGCTCCCGCACTTCGGCAATCACATCCTCCGGCCGGCGGCTGCGCTCCTTGCCTCTGGTAAACGGCACGATGCAATACGTACAGAACTTATCGCAGCCGTACATAATATTAACCCAGGCACGCATACCCTCCCGCTTTTTCGGAAGATTCTCAATGATGTCGCCTTCCTTGGACCAGACCTCTACCACAAGCTCCTTGCTGAACAGCGATTCCTTGATAATCTGCGGCAGCCGGTGAATATTATGTGTCCCGAAGATCATATCCACGAAGCCGTGTTTGGCCATGATCCGGTTAACCACACCTTCCTCCTGCGACATACAGCCGCAGACACCCAGCAGCAGGCCCGGCTTCTCCAGCTTCAGCGTTTTGAGATGGCCCAGCTCACCGAATACTTTATCCTCTGCATTCTCGCGGATGGCGCAGGTATTCAGCAGAATGATATCCGCATCGTTCCGGTCTTCCACCGGCAGATAGCCCATTTGCTCCAGCATACCCTTCATTGTCTCGGTGTCATGCTCATTCATCTGGCAGCCGTAAGTGGCAATAGAGTAATAATGCTGTTTATGACTGTTCAGTTCACGGAACTGCTCCATAATCAAGGTCGTTTCCTCATCATCAAAATGGATGACTTCAATCTCCTGCTTCCCTCTGCGTTTGCCTTCTTTATAGTCGGGATTGGAATTGATCTGCACTGTCCGGCCTTTAATTCTATAAGTGGTCTTGCCTTCTTCTTCACTGATGACTTTGGCATCAGAAAAATCAAAATATTTCGAGTAATCCTTCGAACCGCTCTTGCCGGATTTTAAGGCAGGTAGGTTATTCTCCATTGTCATATGTTCACGTCCTTTATGAATGAAGCATGATCAATAAATCACAGCAAAATAATCTTGCTAATTAAAAATTATAGCATAAATAATGGAGCCTAATCCATCTGCCGTCTAGAAGAGTCTCTACTTCCAGCCGGGAATTGAATCCGCATACAAATAAACCTCCCTACCGGAATCCGTAAGGAGGTTCTCATTAGAATTATTCAGGTTTATCTCTCAGCGGCGGAAGTACATACGCATATAGACTAGATCCAGCTTGGAATTTTTGACACAGATAAAAAATATCCTCATTTCTTGAAATCAACCCCCCATAAAATACACCTTAGCCCAAGTTTAACAGTACAGCGTTACATTTACGTTACACTTTTCTACAATAATCAGCATATTATGATAAAATACAAACTTTTTTTCGCTATAATAATCATAGATAAATTATGCAGGCATGCAGAGGAGTACAGAGATGGAGTATATTTGGGAAAATGGTTTAACACTTAATTACGAATATGCTCAAGCCAAGCAGCCAAACCCTGAAACCGAGACACTTGTGCTCATTCACGGGATGGGGTTTGACCTCAGATGCTGGGACCGGATCATCCCTTATATGGAGGAAGAATATCATACTCTCAGATATGACTTCAGAGGACACGGGTTAAGCGGGACAGGAGAAATAGCTCTATCTAAGCTGGCCTCCCTGTATACCGAACACCTGCATGCGCTTGTACAGCATCTGAATATTGAGCAGTTCCATATTCTCTCCCATGGAGCGGGGTGCATTATCGGGCTTTTTTTCAGTAAAGCTTATCCCGGTAAGGTACGCAGCAATGTGTTGGTATCCCTGCCGCTCTTTAATTCAACCAATACCGCCTATAAATATGCGGATTACCGAAAAGATCTAATAAAGCATCAGTCCATGCGTACCTTAGCCGACCACGTTATTCCGAATGTGACCCTTTTCCGGCAGGGCAGCCCGGAGATGGGCATGCTGTATGAGGCCTTCTCCAGAGTAACCTTTGATGTCTATGTTGAACTGCTGGATTTCTTTGCCGGAGCGCACAGCGATATTATGGAAATGTTCAAACAGCACACAGGCCCTACCCTGCTGTTGACTGGTGAACGCGACCCCATGTATCCGCCATACCTGTCCAGCCTGATTGCTTCAGCCAATCCCAATTGCCGTTTTATGACCATTTATAATTCGTCTAATATGTTGTTTTATGACCAGCCTGAGGAAACCTACAAGCAGATCCAGATGTTCTTCGCCAGTGAATGGAGCCACCGGGCACCTCTGGACCCTTTATTAATGGATTTGCATGCGGATTTCTTGGGAATGGTGGACACTGATCAGGAGCAGCAGGTTATTCCCCCACGTTTAAAGGTGGTCCTGCTGAAGCCATTCCAAGTGTTTGCGGATGATTCAGAGATCCTCAGCGGCTGGGGCAGAAGAAGGGCTAAGGAGCTGCTCATCTATCTGCTGCTGAATTCTGCCGTAACGAGGGACCAGCTGTGTGAGGATCTGTGGAAGGATATGGAGCCGGTCAAAGCCCGGAATCAGCTCCGGGTCTGTCTGAATCATCTGAAGCAGCTGCTGAATAATGATGAGACAAAGCTCATTTACAGCAGTAACCAGCAAATCTCGATGCAGGCTACGGTGAATTGTGATTTGCTGACTCTGCTGGAACGGACTAAACTAGCGCTTGAAGAGACAAACCCGGAACAGAAAGACAAGTGGATTCAGGAAATCTTCCAGTATATCCATGAGGATATGTTCCGCAATCTGAACCAGGAATGGAATTTGAATATTAGAATACGCCTGGAAATCCAGCTGATTACACTGGTGTATCATCAGGCAGACAGGTTGGCGGGCCAGGGTAATTACACAGGCGCCATCGCCTGCCTAAAATATGTATTATTGTTCAATCCGGAAGAATATGATGCCTACGAGCGGATCGCCCATCTCTGCAAACAGAACAATCAGATGCATGAGGCCAGAAAATGGCGCTCAAAAGTGGAGAAGCTGCAGCCTGCAAAAGGGCAAAACCTGGTGTAAAGCGTTACTGCGCCCTAACTCTTGGTCAAATACACAGCGGCATTATTACCTCCGTATCCATGTGAAGTGATCAGCACTTCTGCGGAGGGCTTCAGCAGAGTCTCCGTAATCAGCGGCAGATGCTCGAACCCCCATTGATCGGTCCGGATTGTGCAGGGGACAAACTGATGCTGAAATCCAAGCAGCGAAGCAATGATCTGCGCCAGTCCGCTTGCGCTGAACGGATGGCCGATCAGTCCTTTGACTGAGGTTAAGGGAACACCGTGTCCAAAGAGATCCCGGGAAACAATGTCTTCGATGCTGTCGTTGGCGGCATACCCCATCGCCTGGCTGTTATAATAGTCCGGGATTCTTAGCCCCAGCACACTGCTCACAGCTTGCTTCATGCTGCTGCCTGTCCGGTCATGCCCATTGATGGATTCTGCGTCATTGTTCGTCACTACGGCATCTATGTATCCGTAAATAGCTGCCTTACGGGCCAAAGCATGTTCTTCGGTTTCCAGAATCAGGCATGCCGCTCCTTCCGATAATACAAAGCCCTTGCTTCTCTTGCTGAAGGGGGAGCCTGCATGCTCTACCTGCTGATTAAACGGCAGTGCTCTGATCTTGCCGAATCCGAATACGGTTACTCTGTTATTGCTGCTGTCCGCCGCACCGACTATGGCAGTATTGATCTTGCCGTTCTGCAAGTACATCATTGCATCCTCCACAGCCTCCACTCCGGCGGTGCAACCCGTGGTCACTGTTTTGGTTATCCCCTTCAAATGAAAAAAGCTGGAGACCGAAGCAGCGAGACTATGATAATGCACCAGTCCGCAGCAATAGACTGGCATTCCTCTGAATTTATCTTCCGATGAAATCCCGACCATTTCTTCCAGCGGAGTGGTTCCTCCCATTGTTGTTCCCATAAATATACCCGTTGAAGTCCCGCTGTCCTCCAGGTCCAGATGTGCCATCTCAAGGGCTTCCGAGATTGTACAGATGGCCAATTTAGCGATCCTCGGTAATTCCCTGTAGCGCTTGTCCTCCAGTTCTCCTAGTCCCTGTACAACCTCACCGATCAGTAAATTCTCCCGGTTTGGGGTAATCTCGTTCCTAACAGAAAACTTATACTCTCCGCTGATCAGATGATGAAGCAATTCTTCGTTATTCTCGCCATTCGGAACCTTCACTCCGAAACCGGTAATCACTATACGCTTGCTCATCCTTTATCATCCTTTTCATTTAAATTATTATTTAGATGACACAAAGAGGCTTCCCCCGCATGCGTGTTTTGGATTCTGCTTGCCAAAACTCACCACCTGGTGGAAGCCCTCTAAGTAGATAGTATAGTTATAATCTTTAGCTGAAATTGAACTTAGCTCAACGTCCGAGTCGCCTCTGAAGTAAACGGAATAATCTCATCCGTCCGTCCGCTCTGTACTTTGGCCGGCCATGCAGGATCGCTGATCAGCGCCCGGCCTACAGCAACCAGATCAAATTCGGCCTTTTCCAGTCTTTCCAGCAGACGGTCAATGTTGTCTTCCTCATTCTGTTCTGTCACACTGCCCGTAAATTCACTGTTCAATCCTACAGACCCTACGGTAATCGTAGGCTTGCCGGTAATTTTCTTGGTCCAGCCGGCCAGATTCAGCTCTGAGCCTTCAAATTCCGGCAGCCAGAAGCGGCGGGTGGAGCAGTGGAAAATATCAACACCGGCGTTGCTAAGCGGTGTAAGGAACCGGGCCAGCTCTTCCGGTGTCCGGGCCAGCTTGGCAGAATAATCTCCGCTCTTCCACTGGGAGAAGCGCAGCACGATTGGGAAATCGGGGCCGACCGCACGCCGGCAGGCGTCAATGACCTCTACAGCAAAGGTCGTCCGGGCTTCCAGATCACCGCCGTACTCATCGGTGCGTTTATTGGTTTTCTCCCAGAAGAACTGGTCGATTAGATAACCATGGGCACCATGCAGCTCAATTCCGTCGAAGCCAATCCTTTTGGCATCCGCAGCAGCCTGGGCAAATGCAGCAACAATCCTGTCGATTTCCTGCTGTGTCATCGGCTCTGTCACCTGCTCACCGGCCAGGTTCAGTCCGGATGGGCCAATCGGCAGCGCCTCAGCGTTCGGGAGCTGCCCAATGGTGCGGGCCATGCCGACATGCCAGAGCTGCGGAATGATTTTGCCGCCTGCTGCATGAACTTCGGCCACCACATTCGCCCAGCCTGCAAGAGCAGCTTCCCCATGAATATTCGGGATGTTCTGATGGCTGACTGCCGAGGGATGGTTGATAGCCGTGCCTTCGGTGATGATCAGTCCCACTCCACCCTCCGCACGTCTGCGGTAATAAGCGGCTACATCACTGCCCGCTACACCATCGGGCGAAAAAACGCGGGTCATCGGGGCCATAACAATTCTATTGGTGAGCGAAAGCGGGCCAGCCTGAAAGGGAGTAAACAATACATCTGTATTCATATCGCACCTCCATTAAATAATATAATTACTTTAAGTAAGCATATTATGACGCTTATCAGGTGCAAAAGCAAATTGGAGATACCTCTTGCTACAACGTACTTTTATAAATGAGAAAACCGGACACCGCAGTTGACCTGCCGATGTCCGGTTCTCCTTCTTAAGCTGTATATTAATCGAAGAAAAATTCTACAATTCCAGGATGCCCGCTTTTGGTGTTACACGGAACGCAGCAGCCAGATCGGCCAGCTGACGGTCGGTAATCTTCTGTTTGATCTCTCTGCCGCCAATTAAATTGTAAACGATCGCCGCTTTTTCAATCGTTTCTACAAGGCCAAAGGTAGCATCCATAGTTGCACCGGTAACGAAGATCCCGTGCTGCGGCCAGACAACCACGCGGTAGTCCTTCATCTTGTCTGCGGTGGCACGGCCAATTTCACTGCTTCCCGGAACAATCCAAGGAATGACGCCAATCCCGTCAGGGAATACAACCAGGCATTCCGTACACATTTCCCAGAGGGTTTTGGTGAATTTCAATTCATCCAGATCATGGGTAAACGTCATGGCGATTACATTGGTAGCATGGGTATGCAGCACAATGCGGTGCGTCGGATCAACCTTCAAGCGTTCGATGTGGCTCATGAAATGGGAAGCCAGCTCACTTGTCGGTACAGCACCGTTGCGCAGCCCCCACAGTACTTCAACGCTCTCTCCGCTCTCCGATACACGCAGTACTCCGAGGTTCGCTTCCGGGTCTTTAATCACATTGCGGAAATATTTACCGGAGCCAGTAACGATAAAGTATTTACCGGCCAGCTCAGTAACCGGGAAGGTAAGCTGAATCGTACGCAATGACTCGCGGATATTGATATACTTGGCAACTTCCTCTTCATCCAGCAGATAGCTGATATTGCCGCCGTTCAGCTCATCCCAGCCCAGGGACCACATGTGATGGGTGATTTCGGACATTTCCTGGATAAACGGAGCTTCGGTGCTGGCGATATAACCTTTAGTTTCAATTACAGATGTGCTCATATGTTTTCTCTCCTTTGGATGCCAATCTATTCAATAAGCTGAACTTTAGATACGCCTAATCGGCATAGTACGCTACTGCGGGGAATGTTTGGACTTCCGGCCGCTGTTAGGTTTGGATTTCCTTAATTAAC
>CAKMKL010000229.1 GCA_927443375.1 uncultured Paenibacillus sp.
CTGGTCATACGCCTGGGTCGGATCTGCGCGACGAGTTCGCGAATGACTTCATCTATCCGATGTTCCAGTCGGGTGCGCTGTACGAAGGCCAATATCTGCTCGGAACAAGCATTGCCCGTCCGCTGATCGCTAAGCGCATGGTGGACATTGCCATCGCCGAAGGCGCTACAGCGATTGCCCATGGCGCAACCGGCAAAGGGAATGACCAGGTCCGCTTCGAGCTGAATGCGGCGGCATTGTCGCCAAGCATCAAGGTGATTGCGCCTTGGCGGCTGGAAGAGTTCCGCAACCAGTTCCCGGGCCGTGCGGAAATGATTGCCTACGCTGAAGCCAATGGCATTCCGGTGCAGGCATCGGCAGCGAAGCCGTATTCGATGGACCGCAATCTGCTGCACATCAGCTATGAGAGCGGCGTACTGGAAGATCCGTGGTTTGATCCAAGCGCACCGGAGAACAAAGAAATGTTCTTGCTCAGTAATGCGCCTGAGGATGCTCCGGATGAAGCGGAGTACCTAGAGCTGGACTTCCTGAAAGGCAACTGTGTGGCGCTGAACGGTGAAGCGTTGACTCCGCTGCAGGTGATGGAGAAGCTGAATGAGCTGGGAGGCAAGCATGGCATCGGACGTGTGGACATGGTCGAGAACCGTTTTGTCGGCATGAAAAGCCGCGGCGTGTACGAGACTCCAGGCGGAACCATCTTGTTCACTGCTCACCGCAAAATGGAATCCATCACGATGGACCGTGAAGTGATGAACCTGCGTGACAGCCTGATTACCCGTTACAGTACATTGGTATATAACGGCTTCTGGTTTGCTCCTGAGCGTCTTGCGCTGCAGGCCCTGGTGAACGAGAGCCAGAAAAACGTTACTGGTACCGTTCGCGTGAAGCTGTACAAAGGCAACATCATCGGTGCCGGCGTGAAATCTCCGGTCAGCCTGTACAATCCGGACATCGCTACGATGGAAGCAGATCCGACCCAGGCGTATGACCAGGGGGATGCGACGGGCTTTATCCGCCTGAATGCACTTCGTCTCAAGGTTTCTGCGGGTGTGGCGGAATCGAATAAGTAGATTATTTTAGCCGCGCGGCGGTTTTATAGCAGCATATCATATAAGCGGACACTAGAAGGCCGTTCCTCCGTCAGGACAGGAGCGGCCCTTCTATCGTCCATCAGAGGAGGAATTAACAGGTGAGTAAGCTTTGGGGCGGACGGTTTACCAAAGGAACAAACAAGCTGGTGGAGGAATACACAGCATCCATCGGATTTGATAAGGCACTGGCCGAAGAGGATGTGCAGGGAAGTCTGGCTCATGTGACGATGCTGGGCAAATGCGGTATTCTGCCGCAGGAGGATGTCGAGACCATTAAGGCCGGGCTGAACAAGGTACTGGGTAAGGTTCGGGCAGGCGAGATTGAATTCTCCGTGGCGGACGAAGATATTCATATGAATATCGAAAAGAATCTGATCGGGGAAGTCGGTCCGGTAGGCGGCAAGCTGCATACAGGACGCAGCCGCAACGACCAGGTAGCGACGGACATGCATTTGTATCTCCGGAACCGGGTAGTGGAGTTCGTGGGACTCTTGCATGAACTGCAGGAAGCCCTGATTGAACAGGCCAAAGATAATGTGGAGACGATTGTGCCGGGATACACGCATTTGCAGCGCGCACAGCCCATCCTGTTCGCCCATCACCTGCTGGCTTACGTGTCCATGTTCCGCCGCGATGCGGAACGCCTGACGGACAGCTACAAGCGGATCAATGTGCTGCCGCTGGGTGCCGGGGCGCTTGCCGGAACGACGTTCCCGATTGACCGTCATTTTGTAGCAGAGCAGCTTGGTTTTGATAGTGTCTATGAGAATAGTCTCGATGCTGTCAGCGACCGCGACTTCATTGTCGAGTTCCTGGCTAACGCAGCGCTGATCATGACCCACCTGTCCCGCCTTAGTGAAGAGCTCGTGCTGTGGAGCAGCACGGAATTCAGCTTCGTAGAGCTAGACGATGCGTTCTGCACCGGCAGCAGCATCATGCCGCAGAAGAAGAACCCGGACGTGCCGGAACTGGTGCGCGGCAAAACAGGCCGCGTCTACGGCAACCTGATCGGTCTCCTGACCGTACTCAAATCGCTGCCGCTGGCGTACAACAAGGATATGCAGGAAGACAAAGAGGGCATGTTCGACACAGTAGCCACGCTGACAGGTGCGCTGCAGCTGTTCGCACCGATGATCTCCACTATGAAGGTGAATAAAACCCGGATGCGTGAAGCGGTTAATACCGACTTCTCCAATGCGACCGATATCGCTGACTTCCTGGTCGGCAAGGGACTCCCTTTCCGCCAGGCTCATGAGGTGATCGGCAAAACCGTGCTGTATTGTATCAATGAAGGCAAATTCCTGCTCGATCTGACGCTGGATGAATTCAAGCAGTTCTCACCGCTATTCGATGACCAGATTTATGCTGTTCTGCAGCCTGAGGCTGTAGTGAACGCCCGTAACGTCTACGGCGGCACAGCGACTGTACAGGTTAAAGCGGCGATTGAACGGGCTGAAGCTTCTCTGCTGGAAGCGGGTAAATGGGTAGCACAGCATAATAGCAGTGCCGAATAAACAGTCAGCCTGAAACTTCACTAATCATGACCTAAACCAAAGACTGTCCTCACCGTATCGATTACGGGAAGGACAGTCTTTTTTTACAGCACCGGTCTGATTATTTACCTAGCGGCAGCCATTTCAGCACATCTTGGATTTTGGTATCCCAGTAGCCCCACTCATGTGCGCCCGGACCTTCTTCATAGGTTAGAGACAGTGAAGTCTTGGCACAGGCTTTGCGGAAGCTCTGATTATTTTCATACAGGAAATCCTCCGTGCCGCAGCATTGGTAGAGAAGCGGTTTAGGTCCCTTGGAGCGGTCTACTTCCTTGAGCAGCCACAGCAGATCATTGGGAGTACCGTCGATATCCTCTTGCCCGAAAATAAGCTCATACTCCCGGCTCTTCTGGGAAGGGTCTTCCCAGTTGATGAAATCATGCGCCATATCCAGCGCCCCGGAAAGGCTTGCCGCAGCGGCAAAAGTCTCCGGCTTGCGCAGACCCAGCTTAAACGCCCCATAACCGCCCATGGAGAGACCGGCTACGAAGTTATCCTCACGTTTTGGCGACAGCGGGAAGAACGAGCGTGCGAGCGCCGGCAGCTCCTCGCTGATAAAGGTCCAGTAATTGCCCCCGCCCGCCATATCCGTATAAAAGCTGCGGTGCACCTGCGGCATGACCACGGCGATACCCAGCTCTGCCACATACCGCTCAATCGAGGTCCGGCGCAGCCAGATAGAGTCGTCATCCGATAAACCGTGCAGCAGGTAGAGGGTTGGGTGAAGATCTCCTTTTTTGACATTGCTGAGACCAATTTGCGTAGTCGTCTGCTGCGGCAAAATAACCGTCATTGAGGTGCTTAATCCGAGCACTTCGGAATAAAATTTGCATTCTATTAAAGCCATGGATACATCCTCCTTTTAGCACAAATGATAGCACAGCGCGAAACCGATATACATAGTAGAAATCTCTAGAATAATTATGCCTAATAGGATTGCTGGGGCAACTAATGAAAGAATATAATGGGAATAGGTAGAAAGATTCAGATCGGTGCAGGAAATAGGACTTATGACAGGCAGAACAGGATAAGGAGCGAACCGGATGCCTTTAAGGGATAACCAAAAAGCGTTATGGAACAAGGAAGAGGGGGGATTTACTTTAATTGAGGTGCTGGCAGCTATCGTAATTTTGTCGATAGTGTCACTGGTGCTGACCTCCTATTTCACCAACGCCATGACTTACTCCAAGTCAAACCAGAACAAGACAATTATGGTCAATCTTGCGCGGAACGCGCTATTTTATATGGAGAAGCAGGATTTTGAGAAAATGCAGGAGTTTTTCGTGACTCAAGATTATTCGCTTTCTGCCGATGTATGTCGCATAGATGCATGTGATGATGATAGTAGTCAAGAAGGAAATGCATATCAACAAGCTTTTAATACGGAATCGCTGGCCCATGTCCTCCACCCCAAAGTAAACGGAATTGATTATAGCATCAATGTTGTTTATCAAAGGGGATTATTAGAGGAATCGGATTCAGAGGATGGGGCGGTTGATGAGGTAGATAAAGCGGATATCCGGGACTATCTGCTTCCGGTCAAGGTTGTGGTTACTCGTGATTCTGAGAGCGGCCCGTCCGCACCAGTAGAGGTGGAGGGATATATCAGTAATGAAGAAATTCGCTAATGGTGTAGAAAGCGAAAACGGTTTTACTTTAATTGAATTGATCGCGGCCATTAGCCTGTTTGCAATTGTGGCCGGTATTATCGGATCTGTGACCATGTTCGGTTTTAAAAGCTATCATAAAATTACGGTTGAGAATAAGTTGCGTGATGAAGCCGACCTCGTGATGTCCTCAATTATTACAGAGCTGTATACTTACGGACCGGAGGAGATAAGGAACACAAATTCAGGAATAATGCTGCAAAGGTCAGATAGTGATCCGGTACGAATTCAAGTGGACGGCAGTGATATCGTAATCGGCGGAACACGGATTGGACCCGGAAGCACAGCGGCACTTCATTTAGAATCCGCTTTGGAGGGGTCGACTATAGCCGTCACTAAAGTAGATGAAAATATACCGAATCCCAACGCATTGTATGAATCAGGACTGGTGCAGATACAGCTTGTGTTAAGCCATGATGGTGGGGCATTGGAGGAGGAAGGGCTTAGTGTGGATAGTCAATTTGGTTTTTAAGGGTAAAATTGTGCGTGCTGGAGAGCTAAGCCGGCGGCTTCGTTCAGAGGAAGGCTCCGCTCTTGTACTGGTCATGTTTATAGTACTACTGCTTACGATCCTTGGGATGGGCGTCCTCAGCGCAACCATCGGCGGAGCAGTACGAACGGAAACTAGGGAAAACGATGTCCAGAGCCTGCATTTGGCACAAAAGGGTCTGGATGAGTCTACGGCCTATATCCAAGCACGGTTAGCTAAAATGACGGATATCAATCCGGATAAGCTTGAGGATGTTCTGCGCGGTTTGGACAAGGAAGGCCTCAATGTCTCCACAGAGCTTGGTGTCGGCAGCAGTGGAATGATTGACTACATTGAATACAGAAATAAGAATATCAGCGAGCAGACGAGACAGTATTATATCGATGTAGAGGCCTCTGCACTGGTAAACGGTGTTCAGCGTACTCTCCAGCAGAGGATTACGATCGACAGCTACCCGGACTTTCTGAAATATGCCTTTGGTTCGGAGCAGAATGTTTACCTGAATGGAGCCCCAGTGTTAAAAGGAAATATATATGCGGGCAACAAACTAATTGTCTCTAACAGAGCCGAGTATACATACCTCGGGGATTCCAGTTTGACGAAGGTGACAATGTTCCCGCAAATCCAACCTAATGGGACAGATACCGCAAATTCGGGAAAAGTTTATGTACAATCGCTTGAAAATATCGAATATCATACATTCGATCAAGCCGGGAGCGGGGGAGACCCCGAAACTTTATCTGAAAGTACTGATATGGGTCAAACCATTAGGAGTATATTGGATATTGATTTGGATAAGATTAACATAAAAGATCAGAAGAAGTTCGTACAGATTAATGTGGAAGAATCTTTTAATGACAAACTGGTTGAAGCTACCTCGCCCGCTAATGTTATTGCGGCGGAGGAGCTTCGAAAACAGCTTGGCAAAAAAAACAAAAGCGAACTGACTACTTGGCTGCGGACAGCCAATCTCATTAGTGCAAAGCCGGTAATACCCCCTCCGGATAAGCCTTCACAGAACGACGGGGAGAGCGATGCAGCATATCAGACAAGGGTTGCCAAATATAACAACGAGCTTTTGACGTACCATCGGTTTTTTATGGATATGAGTCAATCGTACCGAGTTGATGGTAATCTTACGATTGATGGTATCGAATACTCCGGTATAACTTTTACCGATACCGCCAAAAGAGGCAGTGCCCCAAAATGGCTTGTTATAGACGGTAACTTGAACATTATCAATAATAGACCCGATTTCGTTTCCATTAAAGCGAATATATTGGTTACTGGTAATGTGACAATCAAAGGTAACGTATCTTTTGATTCTACGATGTTCGTACTGGGAAGCACTACGGTGGAAGATGCGGTAATTAGTGGATTGGGTGCGGGTACTGATCAAAAGGAGCTAGTTCTAATTTCTAAGGGTCCTGTGCTGGTAAACCGTATTGATGCTTTTTCCAATGCAGATCCGACTGAAATGAATGCATTTTTTTATACTGATGACAAGGCTGATCTTTATGGTGTCGGTTCGATCTTTTGGCTGAAGGGCGGATTCTTCTCCAAAGGAGATTTGACGGTAAATGCAGTGCTGGGAAATGCGAATCAACCGCCAGGAGCCGTAAGTAGCGATGAACTGCTCTTCTCGGATCCGCAGATTACTAGTCCAAGGGCACGGGAACGTTTTCGGGTGATTTATAATTACAATGTATACTCCGATCAGCAATCCAGTCTGCCAAGGGTCCGGAAGGTGAATATTTCTGTGAGTCCGATGAGACTCATTAGTGCTCCTCCACAATCCCCTGACGCGACTTCGACGAATTGATTAGAAAAACAAAAACAAGGCTTTCCTGGATACTTCCGCATAAAACGGAATCCGGGAAAGCCTTTTTCTTTGGCCGAAACCGCTAGCTTGTCAGTAACGGTCTCCCTCATTGAGGTTGGACTGGCGGTTCAAAACAATCACTTCGATTGTTGCAGTTACAGGCTGCAGTCCTGGAACAGAGTAAGTAACAGTAACTGTAACAGACCCCTTTTTATGCCCGGCTATGGCACCTTGTTTCGGGTTGGCGAAAGAAGCAATATCCGGTTGGCTGCTGGTCCAGGTTAAATCATTTTGGATAGATACCAAGGAAAAGGTACGCGGTATCGTCCATAATAAACTCATAAGATTAAAGGCAGGGTCGCCGACATAGATGGTCTTGCTGAACTGGCTGAACTCAAGACCATTAAGACTTGTAATGCTTACTGCGTAAGGCAGACTTGTAATTCCACTATTCTTGTCTTTTACAATGACCTGAACCGTCTTCCCGGGAACATCCTTGGCTACCAACTGGCATTGGTTCGATCCGGTAGCTGCCTTCAGCTCGGCATATTGGCTGTCATTTGGATTTGCGAATAACCATTCCAAATCGGTTGCATCGGCATTAACCGGTGTAAGAATAGCCGTAAGATCCAGCGACCCTCTCATCGGAACCGAGTTTCCGCTGCCGGAGATCGTCAAGGCTTCAAGAGGATTGCCTACAGTAATGATCTTGCTGGCAGGGACGTTGGTAGCCTTGTTGCTGGATACGTAAACATAAACGGTATAATCACCGGATGCAGGTGCATTAAATGTTGCGTTTTCAGCCGCGGCTGTAATATAACTGCTCACATCGTTTCCGTCCTTATCGAGGACCTTCCAAACATAAGTAATATTTTCCTCCAGAATCGTGTTATAGATGGCCTTCAATCCTAAATCAGTTTTCGGTTTAACAGGGTTATCCCCGCCCTCAATCCACAGTGTGCGGTCTTTGACGGTGATGAGGGCTTTTCCTGTTATTCCGCTTCCATCAGTAGCAGTTGCAGTTATTTCCACGGGGCTCGTACTGACTCTCTTGCCTGTTACCTCTCCGGTTATGGAATCAATATATACTGCTGACGGATCTGCCGAGCTCCAGCTTAATACTTTATTAGAGGCATCTGCAGGTAAAATAGATGTGGGTATAATGCGTAACGGATTATCATTTAACAGGATATCTGTATTAGGCAACGTAATACTCTCTACCTTGATTACTGCATGCATCATCAACTGCAACGGAGAAAATAGCACCGAGCCAGGTACAGGGTCTTCATTCAACGGAATCGTCCCACTAAACGCTGAGTACATTAAAGTTGTCATCTTAGTCACCGAACCCGCTACAACCTGACCAGTTAACTGCCCATTCTCGAAGCTGACATTAGCGAATGGAGCTAGAAAGGTACCGTTTAAGGTGTTGCGTAACACAAGTGATTCAGCACTTGGAAAGTTATATAGAATATGCCCGGTATCGACTCCGCTAAGATTAGTGTTGAGGGCCATATTGACAGTCTTGCTTCCTGCTCCAATGTTGACCAGCACAGTAGACCCCTGAGGGACCGATACATTCAAGCTGGTTGCCGAAGAAGTCATTTCAGCGGGAACAGTGAATATATACAGCTTGGCACCGCCAGTACCTTTTAAAGTAATCGTTCCATAGGCTGAGTTCACCGAACCATTATCGGTCAGAGCAGCCAGTTGGGTTGTCAGGTGCGTCATCCTGTCTCGCAGCGAGGCAAAGTCGATCGGAGAACCTTTCACGACCTGTCCTCTGATGGATTGGGTATCAGCATTCCCGTTATAGTAATAGTTACCGCCATACACGGCATTACCGTTTATAGTGATATTGTTATTATAGTAAAGGTTACCGCCTGCAACCAAGGCGTTCTGAGAAGAGTTACCGCTCTGATTGATATAAGCTCCCCCACCGATATTACGGAAATCAACATCTCCGCTAGCTGCGACACGTCCCTGGATTGAAAGGTTGCTAATTGTCACAGTATTAGAATTGTTTGGGATGCCTACGACTACCAGATTATAATCACTTCCGGCGCCAAGTAGCGACCCGTCTGTCACAGCATGAATCTCATCATATTGCAAAGAGGCTGTATTAAATAGGAAATCTCCGGCTCTTTGCGGGGATACCGTAATTGAGAATGTAACGTCTTGGCTGGGATCGGGAACGAAGGTTTTGACACCATCTGTTCCGGTCTTTAGGGTATAACGGATATCACTTAATTTCTTTGTTACGCTGTAACCAGTGCCGGATGTCCCGGATTTGGTAATGTCTGTGGACGATCCCGTAATTTCTAGCCCAGGTGGGATTCGTTCTGTAAAGACGACGTTGGAAATGATTTGGCTGTCTCCGACATTCGCTGTAATATTCGTTTGGGTAAATGGAATTGACCTTGGCGTAATAGTATATGTTACGGCGACGTCTTGCCCGCGTATAACTTCACCATTGACAATGCTTGCAGGCAATACCCGTGTGGCGGTTAGACTGGCTGTTGCTTGTCTGATCGTTACATTGATCGTTTTGGTAGCCAGTGCTCCATGGCTGTCCCAAGCGTTGATCTCGATCTGTAAATCTCCGCCGTTCGGAAGCGGGTTAGCAAAGGAGCGGCTAATAGTCTGTCCCGACTGCAGACTCAATCCATCCACACCGGCATTGTTAATATAGTTTCCTCCAGATTTAAAGCGAATGGAGGTCGTCAGGTTGCGGTCGTTCAAATCGAAATCTCTTGCGCTGTAATCAACTAAGATCTCATGTGTATAAGACGGGATGATGCTACCCTCTGCAGGAGCGTTTACCGTGATCTCCGGAGCGTGGTTGGCACCGACGAAAGCCCGGTACATTGTATTAACGAAGAGCTTCTGCTCCCAGTCGGGGAACTTAATATTATTATTGATATCCCCTTTTTTGCTATGCCCTGTGCCGGAAAAGGTAATGCTGCCTACAGAATACGTATAGAAATGGTTGTAGCTGTCATCGACATCCCGCTGGGTTTTGCCGGATTCGCTCTTAACGTTATACCATGGCACCACATCGGCCCGCTCCAAATCCAGCATAAAAAACTGGTCGTGCGTTTCAGCTACCGGATAGTAGGTACTGCCGGCACTGTTAAGATTGAAGGGGTATTGAGTCAGCAGACCGTTATTGACAGGAACGACCTTGGAGGATGGATTGACAGCATTGCCCCCTAAGTAAGTTCTTGAAGTCTGGCCAACCAGTGTACGGAAGTAATCGCCCCAATAGTTCAAATCGTTAGGATCATCAATATAAATCGTATCATGGGTGAGCATGATGCTTTGTTTGGTTGTGTTGGCAAAATCATAAACCGCCTGGGCGGCTTCTTTTGAAATCATCGGGCTAGTCACACGGTCATACATATCCTGAAAGCCGAAGACAATCATGTCATAAACGCCGTTAAGACCATGTTGTGGACTGTTGGCATTCTCGCTGATATAGGTATTGAAATTATTCATGTTCATCGTAGAAATATAGAGCTGATAACTATTGGTATTTAGATAGGTCTGATTCATATTGAGACTATTCAGGAGCGAACTGTCGGAACGATTCGAAGGCATAACCTGAAGCACCTTAATAATCGGCTTAACACCAGTGAAACGGATGACATCACGATCAAAGGCCTTAAGATTGGTTGAGGTGTCGGTCACCTCCAGCTTCCAGTAAAGCAGTCCTGAGTATGTATCCGGCAGTGTATAGCGAAGAGTTCCTTCAGTCGAATTCATTTCCAGCGAGGCGACCACATGATCCTCAGTCATAGGAATCGAAGAATCTACACTCATGTACAAACGGACACGGACAGGGGTGGTTGTGATGTTAGGCACGTTATCAAGTTTGATCTTGAAGGTCATAGCATCGCCTGGCTTATAAGTATCAGTGGCATTAGTTAAATAGCTTTTAATCTCCGATTTGTTGGAAATTGTAAGCAGCGGACGCCGGACGAGCCCGGCTATATATAGTGGCGTACGGTTCTTAATCCCGGTAATCCAGTTACTCCGGATGGTGTCGGTGTCGGTGAGAAAAACAACGTTGGCTTTTCTGCCCGCAGTGGTGCGATAAATATTAAATGAATTGTAAAGCTTTCCTTGCAGATTCTTATCTTTCTCCTGGGCTTTAAAGGTTTCCTCCGGAAGAAATACATACAGGCCTTTATTGATGTAGTAGTCAATGATTTCTTTCGCCTTCAGATTGGTAATGTCGTTCTGGACAGCGAGCGTGTTATGAGCTTTGTCCCGGTCGGTGCTGTTCATCGCTGAAGTGCTGGAAACCAGCGTTTTGCTGAAGCTCCCCCGGCTTATGTAGATGGCATCGTACTTGCCGTCCCAGTCTTCGCGTAGCGAGACGAACTTCTTCATCGTAACCGTATCAACGGTAACATTGGAGAGTGTCTTAAGCTCGTCCAGTTCGCTGCCGTCGGATCCCAGACTGGTACTGGTGGGATCTGTTATCTCCAGAATGCGAATTGGATAGTCATTATTCGATGCCTCAACATCCGGGCTAAACAGCTGAACCAGCAAAACTGTTAATACTATCAATACTGCGGTTACAGAAAAAAACATAAGCTTCTTCCGATTGAACATTTTCATCACCATCACTCCCCGGTTTACCGAAAAAAATGTCTTATTAGTAAAAATCCTCTTGAAAAATAGCATTTTTTGCCTAGATTCATTGTAAGATTACCTATAATATGCTATATATCATTCTAGGATAAATTTCACAGTTAGGCAATGAACGAATGTGTAAATATAACTAAAAATTTGAGACCTGGGAATTATTTTTTAAAAATAATCTATTAAAAAATTAATAGTTTAAACTCGGCATACATATAAAATCTATCGACAAAACTAAATGAAAAATGTAGGCATTTCGCACTGTTATTAGCTTAATTTTAATAGATATTGTTCCGATAGAACTTACATACACTACACGGCATGGAGATGAGTTGGAGTTGGCGATTGTAAAAAAAAGACTTGGGGACTTGCTGGTAGAAAATGGAATTATCTCACAGGAACAGCTTCAGGAGGCACTGGTAGACCAGCGTAAATCCAAGCGCAAGCTGGGCGACCTGCTGATTTCGCAAGGGTATATGACAGAGCAACAACTGATCGAGGTACTTGAATTTCAATTGGGCATTCCACATGTAAGCTTGTTTAAATATCAGATCGATCCTGCGATTACACAGATTATTCCGGAAAGTATGGCCAAGCGGTACCAAGTTCTCCCCTTTATGAAAGAGGGCGGGAAGCTGATGGTGGCTATGGCGGATCCGCTGGACTATTTTGCGATTGAAGATTTGCGGATGAGTACGGGCTTCCGGATCGAGCCAGCCATCTCGACAAGGGATGAACTGCAGCGTGCCATTGCCCGCCATTACGGTATGCGCGACTCCATGAACCAGATGCTGGTAGAACTTCCGACCCAGGAAGAGATTGAAGAAACGGAAATAACTGATGAAGATTCACCGATCGTCCGGCTTGTGAACCAGATGATCCAGCAGGCGGTTCAGCTGCGGGCATCAGATATTCATGTCGACCCGGGTGAGAATAACCTGGCGATCCGCTACCGGATCGACGGTACACTGCGGACGGAGCGGCTGATTCCGAAGCAGATGCAGGGCTTTATCACGGCCAGACTCAAGATTATGGCCCGCTTAAACATCGCCGAACGGCGTCTTCCCCAGGACGGACGAATCAAGATGCAGTTTGACTACAAGATGATCGACATTCGTGTCTCTTCACTGCCGACGATGCATGGGGAGAAGATCGTGCTGCGGCTGTTGGATCTCAGTACCGGTGTAAAGTCAGTTGATACACTCGGATTCAGTGATAGCAATGCGGTATCGTTCAAGAACATGATTGGCCGTCCTTACGGTATTTTGCTGATTACAGGACCGACGGGAAGCGGCAAGACGACTACACTGTATTCAGCGCTCAACCAGCTTAACCAGGAGAGTGTCAACATTATCACGGTTGAAGATCCGGTTGAGTATCAGCTGGAAGGAATCAACCAGGTTCACGTTAATCCGGCTATTGGTCTTACGTTTGCGGCAGGGCTGCGGTCCATTCTCCGTCAGGATCCCAATATTGTAATGGTAGGTGAAATCCGGGATACGGAAACTGCCGAGATTGCGGTAAGAGCATCGCTGACCGGGCACTTGGTGCTGTCCACGCTCCATACCAATGATGCCGTCAGCAGCGTATCCAGGCTCCGCGATATGGGTGTCGAACAGTACCTGATTGCTTCGTCCTTAATCGGTGTCGTCGCTCAGCGGCTTGTACGCAAAATATGCAGTGATTGCAAGGAAAGCTATAAGCCTTCTCAACAAGAGGCGATCATGTTGGAACGGTATGGCTTGCGGGCGGACATGCTCCACCGGGGCAGGGGCTGCGGCAACTGTAACTCTACCGGCTACCGCGGCCGGATTGCTATTCATGAAGTGTTAACTATTGATGATCATCTTCGTCAATTGATTACGGATTCTGCGTCGGTGGAAGAGCTGCGCTTGGCAGCTAAAGAAGGCGGGCTGATCCAACTGATGGAGGACGGTTTGCTTAAAGTATCGCAAGGGATGACCACATTGCAGGAAGTGCTGCGCGAGACGGTATCCCATTAAGATAAGGAGGAGTCACAAATGCCGATCTCACCCAGAAATATTACACAGCTGCTGCACATGGCTTACTCCTCCCGGGCATCCGATTTGCACATTTCAGTAGGTGCGCCTCCTGTCCTGCGGATTGACGGCAGACTTCAGAATATGGAGGGCGCAGTTGTCGGCCCCGGTGAAGCGGAACAAATGGCTTTGGATTTGCTGGGGCCGGAAAGAGAATCTGCGTTTCGTGCGGCAGGAGAGTATGACTTCTCCTATCCGCTGGAAGGAGGAGTCCGGTTCCGCGTGAACGTATACCGCCAGCGGGGAGGTATCAGTATCGCCGCCCGCAGTATTCCGGCCGATATTCCAACCTTGGAGCGGCTGTCACTTCCGCCGGTTCTTTCTTCCCTGGCGCTGAAACCGCAGGGGCTGATCCTGGTAACCGGTCCAACAGGGAGCGGCAAGTCATCCACGCTTGCTGCGATGCTCCATCATATTAACCGAAGTGAACGGAAGCATATTGTCACGCTGGAAGATCCGATTGAATTTCTGCACAGCCACGGAACCTGCATCATCGATCAGAGAGAAGTCGGGAGCGATACGTCCAGCTTCTCGAATGGCTTGCGGGCCGCGCTCCGTCAGGACCCGGACGTGATTCTCCTCGGAGAAATGCGGGATCTGGAGACGATCTCGGCAGCAGTGACCGCAGCAGAGACGGGCCACCTGGTTATGGCAACCCTGCATACCTCCGACGCGCCACAGACCATCGACCGGATTATCGATGCTTTTCCCGGGCATCAGCAGAACCAAATACGTTCACAGTTAGCTTCCGTCCTGCTCGCAGTCATATCACAGCGGTTATTCCCCCGTTCCCAGGGACAGGGGCGGCTCTGTGCAACTGAAATTTTGGTTAATACGCCTGCGGTTGGTAACATGATCCGGAGTGAAAAGACGCACCAGATCAAAAATGTGATGCAGACCGGGAAAGCGCTGGGCATGCACACGCTGGATATGAGCATCCGCGACTATTTGGCCCTAGGGCTCATCGATCAGGCAGCTGCCAAGACTTATCTTGCGGAGGTGAAAGCCGATGCCGCAATTTGAGTACCAGGTCAAGACGCCAGCTGGGAAACCACTCAAAGGCAAGCTTACTGCAATGGATAAGTCGTCAGCGATGGAGGAGCTCCGCAAGCGGGGACTTACCGTTTTCTCGCTGAATGAACAGAAGAACTCTATTCTGTCGATGGAGATTTACATCGGAAATCCGGTTAAGACTATTCATTTCATTATTTACTGCCGGCAGTTCGCAACATTAATCCGGGCAGGTGTTTCGATTGTCGATGCCACCCGGATTTTAGCGGAACAGACGGACAGCAAGCCGCTGGCCAAAGCTTTGCAGGACGTCAGCTCGAACCTTCTGCGCGGCGTGGCTTTCTCTCAAGCCGTTCAGGATCACACTAAGATTTTTCCGCATTTGTTCGTCAGTATGGTGCGGGCGGGTGAGGAATCCGGTGACCTGGAAGGAACATTGGAACGGCTGGCCATGTATTTTGAGAAACAGCATACGACTACAGAAAAAATCAAATCAGCGCTGATGTATCCGATCACAGTCGCGGTGATGGCGGTAGCTGCAGTTGTCTATCTGCTGTGGGCGATTGTCCCTCAGTTCGTAACGATGTTCGAGTCGATGGATGCGGAGCTCCCGGCAATCACCAAAATGGTGCTGGCGCTTAGTAAAAGTATCCAGGGACAATGGTATTTCTGGGGGCTTGGCATCATCCTGATTATCACTGCTTATCAGATTGCGAAACGTACGGAAAAAGGTGCCTATGCCTTGGATTACGCCAAGCTGAAGGTACCGGTGTTCGGAAAGCTGAACCAGAAGGGCTCCATTGCCCAGTTCACACGGACCTTTTCCTCACTGTACGCCAGCTCGGTGCCGATACTGCAGTCGCTGACGATCGTTGAAGAAATTGCGGGCAATAAAGTGATCGGGAAATATATCCGCAGTGCGGGCGATTCACTTAGACAGGGCAAGCCCCTGTCCGAGCCGCTGAAGAAGGCCTGGGTGTTCCCGCCACTGGTCACACAGATGATCGCTATCGGTGAAGAAACCGGGGCGCTCGATCAGATGCTGTCTAAGATAGCCGATTTCTACGAAATGGATGTCGAGAACACCGTTGACCGGCTGAAATCGCTGCTTGAACCGCTGCTGATTGCCTTTTTGGCAGGGGTTGTTGGTGTGATTGTGGCAGCGATTATGCTGCCGATGTTTAGTATTTACAGTAATATGTAGGTGGATTTTATTGAGAGGGGTGACGCGGGCGAAAGAATATATCTTTCGTACTGAAGATTTTAGATAAATAAGAGCTTAGAGAAAAGCAGTCATCCACTCGTTATATTATTTTTTAGGAGGAGATCATATGTTAGCAAATGCAATTAAAAAGAGATTGAGCAAAGAAGAAGGACAGAAGGGCTTTACACTGATCGAGTTGTTGGCGGTTATCGTAATTCTGGGGATTATCGCAGTTATTGCAATTCCGTTGATCGGAAATATCATTTCTGATGCTAAAAAAGATTCGGACGTAGCTACAGCGCGGCAGATCTATGATGCGGCGAGGTTATATATTGCTGGTGAGAAGGATGGTAAGTTCGTTGACACCACAGGTGTAACAGTTACTATTAAGGAAATGCAAACTGAAGGATATTTGGATACTAATTTAAGCCTTCCAAGTTCAAAACTTGCTATTACAGGTGGTGTTGTTATTTTCACTCCAGCAGGTCAATTATCCTCGGTGGAAATAGCTCCAAAGCCTCTTGGTTCTGTTGATGCATCTGCTGTTCCGCCTACTGGAACTGGGACGACAGGGATAGCGGGAGGCAGTTTTACAGCTACACAAGTTCTAAGTTCAAAACAGTAATGTTTTAAAAATACTGAACATGGAAGGAATCGGACCATTCCGATTCCTTTTTTACAACATCCCGGCTAAACTAAAAGTTATTCTGTCAGGATACCAGGTCCGTGATCCTTTACCATCTATCCAACCATTACGTCCCTCATCCCGACAGCAATAACATCCCATACACAAAGGAATCAATCATGACCACCATTATCGCTGTTTACATCACGCTGCTCGGAATGACTCTGGGCTCCTTCTATAATGTGGTTGCGCTGCGGGTACCTGCCGGGGAATCGCTCAACCATCCGCCTTCGCACTGCACCGGGTGCGGGACACGCCTGACGGCGAGGGATCTGGTACCTGTACTCAGCTGGTTGGCCAGCAAAGGGAGATGCAGGCATTGCGGTGCTAAGGTGTCTGTACTATATCCTCTAGGAGAGCTTGCGACCGGACTTTTATTCCTGTGGTCCTACTTAGAGTTCGGCTTTACTGTCAGGGGAGTAACTGCGATCGTGTTGTCGAGCTTAGCTGTTATTGTAACGGTTGCGGATCTCAAATATATGCTGATTCCGAATAAGGTGCTGCTCTTTTTTACACCGCTCCTGCTTATGCTCACCCTGTTGAACCCGGAAGGACCGGTATGGTTATACCTGCTGGGTGCTGTTCTAGGAGGCGGAATTATCTTGCCTTTCGCCTGGTTCGGCGGTATGGGCATGGGCGACTTTAAGTTGTTTGCACTACTGGGGCTGGTTATTGGCTTCCCCGGCGTGTTGCTTGCCTTTTTCGCAGCTTGTCTGCTGGGTACGCTTGTTGGCGGTGCACTGCAGCTGACGGGTATCGTCAAGCGCGGACAGCCGGTTCCGTTCGGCCCTTGGCTGGCTGTAGGAGCGGTACTTGCTTACGGTTACGGCTCACAGATTATCAGCGGGTATCTCTCGCTTATTCATTAGGAGGAGTATAGCTCATATGCTTGGACTTCAGAATCCTGCGGCCGGTCTTGCGATAGAGCAGACGGGAATCCGCTACATCAGCTTAAAGAATAAAAAGTCATGGGAAGTCCGCAAAAAACGGTACCTTCCTCTTCCGCCGGGGATGATCGTAGAGAATCAGGTTGCCGATAGCGAAGCTCTTTTGGAAAGAATCAAGCAATGGGTCAAAAAAGAGGGATTGCGCGGCAAAAAAATCTCTCTGTCGATTCCTCCGTCGCAGATCATCATCCGTAAAATGAGCATTCCGAGCACTAACCCGAAACAGGTAGAGCAGCTTGTGAAGCTCGAGGTGGAAACGGGGCTGCATCTGCCTTTTGAGAGCCCGGTCTATGATTACGTCACCATCGAAGTCGATGAGGATAGCAGCCATCTGTTAGTGTTCGCTGCGCCCCGTAAGCCGATTCAGGACTATATTGATGTGCTGGAAGGTGCAGGTCTGCGCGTAAGCACCGTTGAAATCGCCGCTACCGCTCTTACCCGAAGCCTGGCGCTCGGCCAGAATGCTAAATTTGAGGAAACCATGCTTATTAATATCGAGCAGACTGTTCTCGACGTATACATGTTCCGCAACGGCAATCCTTTATTTATCCGGACCATAAATCAAATGGACTTGAACAGTGGTGTGCAAACCGCTTTTCAACCGGGAATGGAGTACGCCAAGGAAGCAGCAGCTGCGTCTGAATTCGCTGGTAATTTGCTTACGCCTGGACAGATCCTGGAGATCACCGCTGAAATTTCGCGAATGTTAAACTTTTATCAATACAGCCTACATGACGGAAGCACGAGAATTCAAAACGTGCTGATTGCAGGTCCACAGCATATCCGCAACCAGTTGTACGAGGAATTGAATCAATCCTTAACTGAGCTGGAAGTATCACCGATCGGGCTAGATGATCTTACAGACGGAGGACCTTCTGATCCCGAGCTGAATGAATACCGTGTAGCAGCCGGCGCTGCCCTGCGCGATGGTGAATTTTTGACGATCAACCTTCTCCCCAGAGAAGACCGGGAAGCAGTACTTTTTCCTTACATTGCTGTTGCACTTGCCGGTGTTTGGCTGCTTGGGACGCTTGGGACGGGTATTTTTTATAGTACTGATAAAGGGCGGATCGCAGATAATAAACAACAGATTCAGGGTGCCCAAGACCGGTCTCTAATGTTCCAAGCCCAGCTAGCTGAGCTGAATGGGACATCAGGCCAGCTGAACAGAAAAGCCGCAGTGGATGAAATTCTCACCTATAAAATGAATATTGTGTCCGTGCTGAACGAACTGGCCTCGGGCTTACCGGAAGGCAGTCTGCTGCGCAATATCAACTATACGTATCTTACCTCCATTGATCTCACTGTAAGAGTGCCAAGTATGGAGGCGGCTTCTATTTATCTGGCGAACCTTCGAAAGATGTCCTTCGCTGCAAGTACCGAGATCCAGAAGCTGACAGAAGGGGACACGGCGACGGAGTCTGCAATCTCAACGTACGGCGCATATACCGCTGTGTATCATGTGAGTTTAATAAAAGCGGGAGCCGCTGAAGCGGACGGACAGGCAGCCGCAGAAGAGGGGGATAATAGTGGAACAAATCAATAAATACCGGTCGCCCATTGTATTGGGTCTGCTGATCCTGTTTTTGCTGTTATTTGCTTTCTTTATGCTCGGTGTGCGGCCGGCCAATCAAGAAATTAGAGATCAGGAGTCGGAGCTCAGCCAGCTGAATGAACAGAATAACCTGCTTCAGAGTAAAATAGACGAACGGAAGAGCGACACCTCCCAAGATGCCGAAGAGGCGACACTGCTGGCCCAGCTTCCAAAAGGTGACAATAGTGAACAGCTGATTCTGGATCTGCGCGCAATCGGGTCTGTTACGGGAACGAGATTGAAGGATGTCAGCTTCAGTGTCGGCGACCAGAATCCAATCCAGGTAATGACGGGCTCAAGTACAGCGATGTACCCCACGGTTAAGCAGCTTAATATGACCGCAGTAGTCGAGGGTGACTATGACGGGGTCAGCAGCTGGCTGCTTGCGCTTCAGTCGCTGCCTCGCATCGTCAATGTGGATTCGTTATCATTCCAGCGGTCTACCGAAGGCGGATCAACACAGGGAAGCTCGGGGATTATCACAGCAAACGTCTCATTTACAGCCTATTTTGAAGACGCTGAGGATGCTGAAGGAAACGATGCATCGCTGGCTGCTAAGGACTCCAATCAGACGGCGTTTAAGGGTAACTAATATAGGCTAATCTTACTTCAAAAACTTGTTGATATTCCGGTCCCCCTGGGGGCCGTTTTTTTTATGGCCATCCCCCCATAAATCCGTTTTCACACCTACATGAATTGGGTATTTTAGCTTACAAGCCGCCGTAAAGTATAAAGTAACGGTCATTGTAATGGAAGTAACTGTGATCTAGTGGATGAAGCAGAACAACAAGGAGGAATGGAGAATGAACAAGAAGTGGATGATTGGTTCGCTGGCCCTGGGACTGGGGCTGGTATCGGCAGGGAGCGGGGCCATGGCAGCTGTGCCGGATACCGGCAGCACGGCCGTAAAGACTGTAGCGGTTTCTTTACCGGGTAAAGAGGGCCCGGCCACGATTAACAATCTGACGGTGAAGAGCATTATTCCGCTCGTTGTCCATGCCAAAAAACTGTATACCTACGCCAGCGGGAGCGGGAATGTATACAATCCGGAAACATTCGTATACAACGGTATGAATTACCGTTACCTTTCCAGCGACCTTGGCACCAAGCAACAACTGATGAATTACATAAAAAGAGCCTACACGCACAATGCCGCTGCCTTTTATGTGCAGACACAATTCCTGGAGTATAAGGGAAGAATGGCACAGGTGAATGCCGATGTGGGCAACGCGCTTCAGTACGATAAGGCTACAGCCATTATGGTCTCCAAAACAGCAACCACTGCGGTATTCGAATTGAGCGTGCCACAGCCTGACGGCCAGGGGGCGAATGAAATGGTAGTCGTCAAATTGAAAAAAGTGAACGGCTACTGGAGAATCGATATGTCACCGGATACCTTGTTCTAAGGCAGGTATAGATGGAGCTAGTTATAGTGGAGGATAACGCCGGGCAGGGGGAACATGCCTTACTGCCGGGAGCAAAGCATGTCTGAAGGATAGACTACACCGGCGAGCTTGCCTTGGTAGGTTATAATGATGCAGTCATTTTTCATCATTTCGGGGCGGTTCCTGGCTTCGGCCAGTACGGAGGCGGCAGGGGCGGACAGGTCGGCAATTAGGGGGTTACGGATCATCAGCCTGGTTATGGATTCCCGGTAGAAGTGATCTGCACCCAGGCGTCCCGTAGCTTTTAAAAAGAATCGTTCGCACATCAGCAGTCCCACCGGCTCGATCCCCTCATTGCAGATAACGATGCATTTCGATTCCGGATGCTGGAACAATACGCGCAGCGTTTCGCGGCAGGTGAGAGAAGCGGGAACCGTAGGGGCGCTGCGGATCACTGTGGACCATTCAGATATTAATACGTTGTTCAATCTTCTTCATCCTTTCTGCGGGGGGTATTCTCTCAGTATAATGCACCTGCGTAAACTCCAATAATTACCAAAGTAAGGACAGTGTAAAATAAGCCAGGAAATTTCAGCAGCGCTCTAAAGCTGCACAAAAAGACGGTCAGAACGTATGCTGAACCGTCTTTTTGCTGTGCGCTCTGAATAGCGGCTAGTTTCCGCTGTCCTTAATTAATTATTCACTGCTGCTCACGCCGTCTTCCACCAGCGGCTTCCTCAGAGATTCCGGCCGTACAGCATTACTCATGCCGCCGCGGTTGATGGCAATCACCTGCTTCTGGGCGGGATACACATCACGGGAGAGCTTCTTCTTCTCTACGGCTTTGCCGTCAACGTAACGTGTGATATAGGTCTCGACGATATAGCCTGCCTTTCCGCTCTGCAGAACACGGGTACCGCCGCGGGGCAAAGAGGAATCTGCTACATATTTAGCTGTAGGCTGCAGCACCTCAACCGTATGGGATTGAACAGAATAGTAGACATTTCTCGGGAAGGTGCCGAACAGCTTCACAGTTAGCGTCCGGCCTTGGACAGCCGCCTTAATGATCAGATATTTACCGGTATTATTGCGGAAACGGAAATTGATATACCCTTGGGAAAAGGTCGCATCCTGGCCTTTGGGCAGATAGCTGACCGGCAGGGAGTGATTGCGGCGTTCCACGATTTCCAGGCCGGAGCGGAGCGCCGCGTTGTAGAGCGTGCTGGAGACCTGGCAGATGCCCCCGCCGGTGCCGGGCTGCAGCTTCCCGTTTACAATAACCGGCGCTTCGCGGAAGCCATATTCCGCCTGGGCTTTTTCAATCGCCTTGCCGTAATCGAAGACAGCCCCCGGCGGCAGCATCGTGCCGTTGACGGCTTTCGCTGCGGCCTCCACGTTGAAGGTACGGCCTGGACCGCTTAAGCCTAGAGAGGTGCTGAACTGCGAAATCTTACGCTCAATTCCCTGGTCCTTCAAAGCCTTCAAGGTTACCGCCGGCTCTTGAACGGTTAATGGCACTTCAAGGGTGATGCTCTTACCCGTCAGGAACTCTGCGCTGCTAAGCCGGGTAGGAACGGCTGCCCGCAGGGCGAGCTCCAGTCCATGCCAGTCGACCTCATAAGAGGTGGTTTCCGGAGTATAGATGATTTGATCATCTCCGGTAATCCGCCGGGTGGCATCTGCCGGAACGCCGAATGATTCCCGTTCCCAAGCCGGACTTAAGCTGCTCTGCAGCTGCTTAATCTCCAGATGAATGCCGAGGCCCCAAGAGCTGGCAAAGCTCCGCCGGGCTTGGACACGATGGAGCAGTCCTCCGTCCGTTAACTCCTTCAGCCCCCGGAGAAATGCCTCTGCTTCATACGTGGTTCCAGCCTGCGCCAAGGTGACGGTCATCTCGGTATTTCCCTCCGCTTTGAGAATCAGCGGGACAGCCTCCAGAGCACTTAGCCTTGCAGCTATTCCGCTGCGGACTTCGGATATGTCCATCCCGCCGATATCCCAGCCCGCGAGCCGCGTGCCCTTGGGAAGCGTCTGCTGATTTCCATATATAAGAAGTCCCCCGGCCACAAGTGATCCGGCCAGAAGCAGTCCGATTACGGTGATGAGGGCGGCGTGTTTTTTTTTCATCTGAAAAACTCCTTCAGGGTGGCGGATTTGCGCTGCCCCGCAGCGCGGCCGGAAAAATTGAGCTTGCAATCATCAGTGTTTGAAGCAGATATATAGAAGTAGAAGCTGCGGGCGGGCAGGATTTTATCAGTGGTGGAGCGAATGTAATAATGTTCTGAGACAGCCGGACAAGAGCCGGTAATATATCTATATGTGCGATGCCTGTAAAACTTTCGGGTACTCAAGCAGTTACAGATTTGTTACAATAGATACGCCTGCGGTTATTTGTGCAGTTTATGGAAGCTTCCGCGGTTTGATGTCGAAACGGAAGGACCGGCGGAATATGTCAGAATCGGGAAGTGATAATTTTGATCGAAATGCAGGATGTCTGGAAGACCTACCCCAACGGAACCCACGCGCTTCAGGGGATATCCGTCAAGATTGACCGCAACGAGTTTGTGTATGTCGTCGGACCCTCCGGCGCAGGGAAATCAACGTTCATGAAATTAATTTATAGAGAAGAAACTCCGACGAAGGGGCAAATCTCGGTAGGCGGATTCAACATAGGTAAGCTCAAACCGCGTAAAATCCCGTACGTCCGGCGTAATATCGGCGTAGTGTTCCAGGATTTCCGCCTGCTGCCGAAGCTGACGGCCTATGAGAATGTTGCGTTTGCGATGGAGGTTATCGAAGCGCCGAAGAAGGTTATCCGGAAACGTGTCCCTGAAGTGCTCGAATTAGTCGGCCTGCGCAGCAAAGCGAACCGCGAGCCCTCTCAGCTCTCAGGCGGGGAGCAGCAGCGGATTGCCATTGCCCGGGCGATTGTCAATAACCCTTCCGTCATTATTGCGGACGAGCCTACCGGCAACCTGGACCCCGAGACTTCCTGGGGAATTATGCAGCTCCTTGACGAAATTAATTTTCGCGGCACAACGATTGTGATGGCTACCCACAACAGGGATATTGTCAACAAAATGCGCAAACGCGTGCTGGCGATCGAGAATGGGAATATTGTCAGAGACCAAGTGAGAGGGGAATATGGTTATGAGTTTTAAAACCTTCTTGCGGCATGTGCGGGAAGGCTTCAAAAACGTATTCCGCAACGGCTGGATGTCGGTGGCTTCCATCACATCTATTGTCGTCTCCTTATTCGTGCTTGGTGTCTTTATACTGCTTGTGCTTAATGTTAATTCTATCGCAGACAAGGCGGACAGCCAGGTGCAGATCAATGTGCATCTGACGCTGAATACCGACGAGAAGCTGCGTGAAACGCTGCAGAATGAAATCGGCAGCATGCCGGAAGTCAGCAAGGTGGAGTTCGTGTCCAAAGAGCAGGGCCTTAAGGAATTCCGTGAGGATATGGGACCGGATGCCGCCGAGCTGCTGGAAGGCTTTGACGAAGATAATAATCCGCTGCCGGACAAGCTGCTGGTAGAGGTCATTGAACCAACCACAGTTCCGTTTGTAGCAGATAAGATAGAAGCACTAAACAAAACGCACGAAGAGCAGCCGATATATAAAGTAAACTACGGCAAAGGCTCCGTAGAGACGCTATTTAAGATTACGCGCGCTGTGCGCAATATAGGATTTATTTTTGTAGCAGGTCTGGCCCTGATGTCGATGTTCCTAATCTCCAATACGATTCGGGTAACCATTCTCGCCCGCCGCAAGGAGATCGGTATCATGAAGCTGGTGGGGGCGACGAATTATTTTATCCGCTGGCCGTTCTTTATTGAGGGGGCGCTTATCGGGCTGATTGGTTCACTCGTGACCTCTGGAGTGCTGTATATCGGATACAGCAGTCTTACGCATTCCGTACAGGGAGATCCGATGCTTGGACTGCAGCTGATCCCGTTTGAAGATATTTGGGTGCTGCTCTGCGGGCTGCTGGTCGGCCTGGGTGTACTGATCGGCGTCTGGGGAAGTACCGTGTCAATCCGCAAATTCCTGAGAGTATAAGACTGTTCACTGTAAAAGGAACATTAAATAAATGAGTAAAAGGATGGGGAGTGCGAGTTGAAGAAGATTGCCGCCGGATTAGCCGTAGCACTGCTGGCTGTCACTTTATTAGGGCCCTCTGACGGATATGCCAAGAAGACAACAGTTTCGGAAATAGATAAGCAGCTGAAGAAGCTGCAGCAAGAGGTGCAGGCTGCCAAGGCAGCACAGGAGCAGGCTGCTTCCCGGAATCAGGTAGCCCAGCACTACAAGAACAAAACAACGCTGAATCTCCAGTATGTACTGGATCAGATAGCCCAGGTGAAAGGCGAGATGACAACCATCTCCGGCAAAATCGCCAGCACGGAGCAGTCGCTGAATGTGACGGCGGCCGAGCTGGATGAAGCTGAGGCGCGTGTGGCTTCGCGCGAGAAGCTGCTGGAATCCCGCGTCCGGCTGATGTATACAGACGGGGCAGTTTCATATCTTGACGTGCTGCTGTCTTCGACGAGCTTCTCGGATTTCCTGGACCGGGCCGACTCACTGAAGATGATTGTAGACCAGGATCAGGATCTGCTGGTGCAGCATAAGCTGGACAAGCAGACAGTGATTGCGAAGAAGCAGGAGCTTGAGGGGCAATACGCCCAGGCCAAGCAGCTCTATACGGATCTGGAATCCCAGCGCACGGTGCTGAAGGAGAAGGAAGCCGAGAAGCAGGAGCTTATCGCTTATTATGATGAAGAGATCCAAGAATCCGATGAAGTCACTGAAGAGCAGAATGCCAAGCTGGTGCAGCTGGCCAGCGAACGTTCGGCGCTTGAAGAGCAGAAGGACAAGATAAGGGCAGAAGAAGCGGCACGAAAAGCGGCTGCAGCCAAGGCGGAAGCTGCGCGCAGAGCGGCCGCTGCGGCTAAAGCCAAAGCCTCCAGCAGCGCCAGCAGCTCTAGTTCCTCCTCGGAATATGCCGGAGGTAACGGACCGTTCCTGCTCCCTGTAGGCTCGGCGCGGATCTCTTCGGGATACGGCAAGCGGACACATCCGGTAACCGGTGAAGTCGGCAAAATGCATACCGGCGTAGACTTTGCAGTTCCGCAGGGAACGGACATTCATGCCGCTGATTCCGGTACCGTACTGGTCGCCGAATGGTGGAGCGGCTACGGATACTGCGTGATCATCGATCATGGCGGTGGTGTGTGGACGCTGTACGGCCATATCCGTCAAGGTGGTATTAAGGTAAGTGTGGGCGATAAAGTAAGCCGAGGCCAGGTGATCGCGGAATCCGGCGCCACCGGCCGCGTGACGGGCCCGCATCTTCATTTCGAGGTGCGGATTGACGGTAAAACCGTCGATCCGATGCCGTATCTCTAAATTTTAGGCCTAATAAATATTAATACACGCTGCGGCATATACTGGAAGAGATACCGTCCTTTCCGGACGGCTACGGGATACACGAGCTCTACATGAAGGGACGGTGGGAACATCATGTTAAAGAAAAGCACGGCGGCCTTTATGATCGTCGCTGCGTTGTTATGCGGCAGCCTCCTGACCCTGGGCGTTACCGGTTATGCACAGGTCTTCGGACAAGCTGCCGGCGAAGGCGTGGCTGCAGTTTTGCAGACCAGCGGCTTACAGGAGAAGGAATCCCAGAAGCTGGGTACCGCGCTGAGCCTGATCGAATCGAACTATTACCAGGCAGTAGACCGGGACAAGCTGATCGATGGGGCTGTCAACGGTATGATGGAAGCACTGGGCGACCCTTATTCCAATTATATGGGCAAAGAAACCGCCGAGAAATTCGAAGAGAGTATTGAAGGCTCCTTCTCAGGAATCGGTGCGGAGGTATCCTCGGATAACGGCAAGGTTGTCGTTGTCTCGCCGATCAAGGGAGCGCCGGCTGAAAAAGCCGGGATTCAGGCTAAGGACATCATCTTGTCGGTGAACGGAGAATCGCTGGACGGGCTTGAGCTAAATGCTGCAGTGGCCAAGATCCGGGGCCCTAAGGGCAGCAAGGCTACGCTCAAGGTTCAGCGTACAGGTTCTGCGGCGCCGCTGGAGTTCGTAATTACCCGCGATGATGTGAAGCTGGAAACCGTCTATGCCACCATGGAAAAGGACGGAGTCGGCGTAATCGAAGTTACCCAGTTCTCCATGAACACTGCCGAGCGGTTTAAGGAAGAGCTGGCTAACCTGGAGAAGCAGGGCATGAAAGGACTCGTTATTGATGTCCGCAATGATCCCGGCGGTGTACTACAGCGGGTCGTTGAGATGGCAGAACTGTTTGTACCTAAGGGCGAGGCAATCGTTAAGATAGACGAAAAGGGCAAAGCGCTCGAAGTGATTAAATCGAATGGCTCAAGGAAGGATTATCCGGTCGTTGTCCTGATGAACAAAGGCAGCGCAAGCGCATCGGAGATTCTGGCCGGGGCTCTGCAGCAATCAGCCGGAGCCAAGCTGATCGGCGAGAATTCGTTCGGCAAGGGCACGGTGCAGACAAGCTTTGAGAAAGAGCTTGGGGATGGCAGCCTGCTCAAGATTACCATTGCCAAGTGGCTGACACCGGACGGCACCTGGATTCACGGCAAGGGCATCAAGCCGGATATCGCGGTAGCACAGCCGGATTACTTCTCGGTTGCACCGATTAACAAAAGTGTGACCCTGCAATATAACATGAACAGCGCGGATGTGAAGAGCGCGCAGACCATGCTTGACGGTCTGGGCTACAAACCGGGCCGTAAAGACGGATATTTCGATGCCGGGACAAAGAATGCGGTGAAGAAATTCCAGAGCGCATCGAAGCTGCAGGCAACAGGCATTATCGATGCCAAGACGGCAGAATCACTTGAGCTGGCCCTGATCAAGGTCATTCAGGACCCGGCCAATGACAACCAGCGCAACAAGGGAATCGAAGAGGTGCGGAAGGAAATTAAGGAAGCGGCGTCGAAAAAGTAAGAAGGCTGAATTCAGCCTTCTTTTTTTCTAGAATGAATACTGTTTTTATTTCTGTCTGTGTTTTGAGTGAGTAAAAGGAGTGTGACGACGGTTTGAATGATATGCTAGAACTGCTAACAAGCTTGGGCACAGCGGTCATACATCTGCTGATACAGCCTTATTACTATGTTGCACTTTTATTTATAGCCCTTTACTACCGCAGACAGGTCGCGCTGGAACGCAAACTGATTCATGTGAAGCAGCATAGCTGGGGCACAGAAACCTGGCGGACAATCTGGAGCGGGCTGGTAATGGGGCTGCTGGTTTCACTGGCTGCTGTAGCCTTAGGGATTTCTCTTCCGCCGGATGCTGTAATTTGTATCTGGATCGTCAGTCTGATCCTGATGTTATTCCGTGTGCGGTATTTATGCTTCGCATACTCTATAGGCTTGTTAGGAATTATGCAGTTTATCTTCTCTTTCTTTCCGGATCTACTTCAGGATGGAACAGCCGGCAGGCTGGCAACGGCGCTGCGGGAGATGGACATCCCGGCGCTGCTTGTGCTGGCCGCGCTGCTGCATCTCGCGGAAGCGCTGCTTGCGCGCTGGCAGGGCGCGCGGCTGGCGACGCCGCTGTTCCTGGCAGGCAAGCGCGGCAAGGTCGTCGGCGGCTACCAGCTTGAGGCCTTCTGGCCGCTGCCGCTGTTCCTGCTGATTCCCTCCGGAACGGGAATCGGCGGGCTGCCATGGCAGCCGCTGCTGGGCGGCGGGCTTGGCCTGGTGTCTTTACCGGTCATCATCGGCTTTAGCGAGATGACCCAGAGCCTGCTGCCCGGGCGCAAGGCTGCCCGCACAGCAGGACGGTTGCTGGCATACAGCACCGTTCTGCTGGGCGTCAGCCTTCTGGCCGCCTGGTGGAGCCCGCTGACGCTGGTCGCGGCGCTGCTCGCGCTTCTCCTGCACGAAGGCTTAAGCTGGTACAGCGCTCTGGAGGAGCGCAGCACCAGTCCCAGCTTCGTGCATCCGCCCGTCGGCCGCAAGGTGCTGGCCGTACTGCCGGGCAGCCCGGCAGAGGAGCTGGGCATCCTGCCGGGGGAAGTGCTCCTGAAGGTCAACGGTGTCCTGTTGACCGATGCCGCGCAGCTGCATGAAGCGCTGCGCATGAACCCGGCGTACTGCAAGCTGGAGGTGCAGAACCGTGAGGGCGAGAGCAAATACCTGCAGCGGCCGATTTATGACGGGGACCACCACCAGCTCGGCATGATCCTTGTGCCGGAGCCGGATGAGGCGGTAACGGCTGAGGCGAAGCCGTCCAGCATCTTCGGGATTATCGGGATGAAGACGGGAACCCGTACACGCCGCAGAGGGCTGTCGTCAGGAGGGCTGCAGCGGGCCAATACGGCAGCAGCCCACCCAAGCCAGCCGGACCTGCCTAAGCAGGAACCGGCAGAGGGCTGACACCGGACAACAACTCCATATCTATAGTCAAAGGCCAGCTTCTGCGGTACATGCAGGAAGCTGGCCTTTTTTATATGTTATTTATTTCTCCCGCCGGCTTTTCAGATACAAGATAGCGATCTGTGTCCGGTCACGCAGGCCGAGCTTGCTAAGAATATCGGTGATGTAGTTTTTAACTGTCCCCTCGCTAAGGAACAGTTTTCCGGCAATCTCTTTATTGGTCAGTCCTTCTGCAATAGAGGATACGACGGCCAGCTCAGCTTTGGTCAGACCGTAAGCGTCAAGCAGGGGCTGCTCCGCTGCCTCCGGCCGGGTGGCTGGCTGCAGAAACCCGGCCATTTTGCGGGCGATGTCGGGGTGGATCAGCATGTTGCCTTCATGGACGGTTTTGATGCCCTGAATAATCCGGTCCGGCGGGATGTTCTTCAGCAGATATCCGCTGGCACCGTTGCGCAGCGCTTCGATAATATACTCATCATCGTCAAAGGTGGTCAGCATCAGTACGGATGTCTGCGGATAGGATGTTTTGATGCGGCGTGTCCCTTCGACACCATCACAGTTTGGCATCCGGATATCCATCAGTACGACATCGGCTTGAGGCAGCGCCTGGAGCAGGGCGAGTGCTTCATGTCCATCGCCTGCACTGCCCACGACTTCAATCTCAGCATCCAGTCCGACCAGCACCTTCAGACTCTCGCGGATAAAAGAATCGTCGTCAACAATCACTACTTTTATCATTAGAAATGCGCTCCTTGAGTTGGATTAGTTACGGAATAATCGGCTGCTTATAGTCTCCCTGCCGGTAAACCGGCAGCCGGGTGATTACAGTGAATGGCGCTTCCGGGCGCAGCTCCAGTGTCCCGCCAATCAGACGGGTACGCTCATGCATACCTTCCAGACCCATCCCGCTGCCGCCGGCCCGGAGCCTGCGCAGCTGATCCTCTTCGGGCAGTGTTCCGTTGTTGCTGACCTCCATGACAACCTCCTGCTCACTGTAGAACATGGAGATCCATACGGCGGTCGCCTTTCCATGCCTCAAGGCATTGGTAAGCGACTCCCGGGCATTTTTATAGAGTACGATCTGAATGCTGGGATACAGGGAAAAGGGATAGCCATTTACCTGATACGACGTCTTAATGCCGGTATCACGGCCGGTCTCCTCCAGCAGCTGATCCAACGCATAAGCGCCCTCGAGCTGCGGAGAAGGGTTCACCTGCCTGATCGCGGCACGCATATCATCCATGCTGGCGGCGAGCTGGTCGCGGATCTGGCCCATCATGCCCATCCCCGTCTCCGGAGCGGCCGGCAGGGTATGGATCGCGGCTTCGACCATCATTTTGACCCGGATCAGGCGGTGACCGATATCATCATGCAGCTGGCGGGAGATCCGGATCCGTTCCTCAGCTGTAGCTGCCTTCTCAATCTGCGCGGTGAACTCCAGCAGCCGGTTGCGGGCTTCGTCCAGTTCGAAATGCTTTTTGCGCAGCTCGTCATACAGAAACAGGGTGTCTTCCCGGCCGCGTCCTGTCCTGCGGAGCAGCTCGTTCAGTGCTGCTGCAAGCAGAAAGGCTAGATTTATGTATGCCCGTTCGTACGGTGCTGCGGAGCTGAAAGCCACATTCAAGACAGCCAGATGAAGCAAGGCAAGCAGCACGGGAACCTTCTTCGGCTGAAACCGGGAATAACAGAGCAGCACAGAAATCGCCGGGAAAATCATCAGCATGCCATACGTTTGACACATCCATGCGCTATATAGCAGTTCAAGAGCAACGGCCGGAACGGACAGAGATTTGGGCAGCCTTGCGCCCAGGGTTGCAAGCAGCAGCTGTATCATAAAATAGAAGGTGAATAATCCATAATCGGAGTAAGCGTATGTATACACTGAAATTATAGCCGGAACAACAATAATACCGTAACGGAGTAGCTTCAGTTCTCTAGTCAAGGGGTTCATCCTTTATATTAAAATATATGACTGGCGGAGGCTACATTCATCTTAGCATATTCCTCTCCCGGTTCAGGAGATGACTTTAGTCACCTAAGCAAATGACTTTATCTACCTTCGGATGCATCCCGGATGCGCTACAATCGAGACTATAGAAGCCTATATGAACAGGAGAGATGTGCGGATGACTCTTGCGGTACTCAGTGATGTGGTGAAACGGTACGATCAGAAGCTGACGGTTGACCACGTGAATTTCAATATTAAAGAGGGAGAAATCTTTGGACTGCTGGGGCCCAACGGTGCGGGGAAAAGCACAACGATCAGCATGATATGCGGTCTGCTGAAGTACGACTCCGGCGATATCCGGATAGACGGGCTGTCAGTCAAAGATCAGCCGATTGAGGTCAAAAAAAGAATTGGTCTCGTTCCCCAGGAGCTGGCCTTGTATGAATCAATGACGGCAGCGGAAAATGTACGTTTCTTCGGCAAGCTTTACGGCTTACGGGGCAGCCTGCTGAAGGAACGGACGGAGGAGGCGCTCGCTTTTACCGGCCTGAGTGACCGGGCCAAGGAGAAGCCGTCCACCTTCTCGGGCGGGATGAAGCGGCGGTTAAATATTGCTTGTGCGATCATGCACCGCCCGAAGCTGATCATTATGGATGAGCCGACCGTCGGCATTGACCCGCAGTCGCGTAATCATATTCTGGATTCAGTCAAAGCCTTGAATAAACTGGGTTCAACGATCATTTATACCAGCCATTATATGGAGGAAGTTGCGGCCATTTGCGACCGGGTGGCGATTATGGACAAGGGGCATATCATTGCCTGCGGCACGGAGAAGGAATTGCGCGAACGGGTCGCCCATGAAGAGAAAATTGTCTTAAACGCTCAGAATATTACACCGGCGCTGATTAATGAACTGGGCAAGCATCCGCGGATCAGTCGTGTTGAGGTAGTGCAGGATGCGATTGAGCTCTATCTGCCGTCTTCGCAAAGTGAGCTGCAGGACATTCTGTTTATTTTCGCCAAGCATGAGGGGGTCATTGTCTCCCTGTATATTGAAGAGCCGGATCTGGAGACGCTGTTCCTCAGCCTGACCGGACGGACCTTGCGGGACTGAGGAAGGGGAGAAGCTGAAATGAATATTTGGACGATTATGACCTATGAGCTGCGCCGGCAGCTGCGTTCACGCACACTGCTGTTAAATATGCTTTTGCTGCCGCTGGTGCTGATTTTTCTGCTGGGTGCTTCACTCTCCGGGGTTGTGGGCGTAGACGGCTCGGAATCGGTTGATCCGGTAAAAGTTGCTATAGTTCATTCATCGGCTGCGGATTCGGGGAAATCGGCAATGGTCGAGGCTTTTGTGAAATCGGATGAGGTTAAGGATTACATCATTCCGGTGGAGGCAGAGACCCGTCAGGAAGCGGAGAGCGGGCTCCGCACGGGCAAATACGGATACGCAGTCATTGTGCCGCAGGGTTTTGACAGCGAAGTTCAAAGCGGCAGAAAGGCGGAGCTGGAGTTCATTCTCGGCAAAAACCATAGTAACAATACCGTTGCAGGCACAGTGTTTGACAACTTCCTCAGCGCTATCAATTACAAGCAGGCGGCAGCAATGATGCTCGGACCTGCAGCGATCACGGCAGCTTTGCCGGTAGCGGCTGAACAGTCTGCGGTGAAGCTTGGGGACCTTAACAATGGAGGGAAAACCTACAACGCCTCCCAGTTCTATGCGGCCTCCATGCTGCTGATGTTTCTGCTGTACAGCGGGTTTACGGTTACCCACTCTCTGTTCAGCGAGAAAGACAGCCATACCCTCTTCCGCATTAACTCCATGCCGGTAAAAGGCTCACAGCTGTTCATCGGCAAAATGCTGGGAGTCGGTGTGGTGACGGTGCTGCAGTGTGCAGCAATTATTTTCTTTACCGATGTGCTGTTCGGTGTCTATTGGGGCAATCGTCCGGGCCTGCTGATGCTGTTCTGCCTGCTGATGATTATTACCTCGATGACGTTCTCCATTCTCATCTGTATGTTCAGCAAAACCAGAACAAGCGCGATTAATATCATCAACATTGTTACGGTAGTTATGACCTTTCTCAGCGGGGGGATGGCGCCGCTTCCGGATGCATGGGTGAACAGCATAGGTGCATTTACGATAAACCATTGGGAGCAGCAGGCTATGATCCGGATGATGCTGCATTCCGGGTTAGGACAGATTTTGCCGAACTTGCTCGTAATGTCGGTTATTTGCCTCGTGTTGTTCAGCGCGGTATTGTTCACATACCGAAAGGTGGGTTACCATGAATAACATTTTGACAATCGGCTGGAATATGGTCAAACGGACCATCGGCACCCGCAGAGGGATGCTCATCTATATTTTGCTGCCGAGTATTGTGGTTGCAGGAATTATTTCGATTACCGGAGGTGTAGCTGAAGGCTCGGATTCAACCTTACTGTACACCAATCGGGATACCGGCGCCGGAGGGGAACATCTGCTGGCTGAACTGGAGAAAACCGGGGATTACAAGCTGGTGGAGAGCAGTGATGAGGAGAAGATGAAGGAAAGTGTAATCGGGCAGAAGGGAGTGGCCGGACTCCTGATTCCGGCTGACTACACAACGGAATTACTGAACGGTACTCAGCCGCAGCTGACCGTCTACGAGCTGAAAGCATCCGAGGATTCGGTTCTGATCAAAATGAAAGCTGCCGCTATCGCTGGCGAAATGCTGGTGACGGCAGGAACAGTGAAGGGGGCCGCCGCTAATGGTGAGCCTGAGGCACAGTTTACCGCGATTCTGCAGCAGGCAGAGCAGCATAACGTAGGAAGTATACGGACCGATTATGATCTGTATCCCCGCCAGACACTGGGAATCATAACGGGCTTGACGCTGATGTTCCTGATGAACCTGGTAACAAGTACGGTAAACTTAATTATGGATGACCGCAGAGGCCGGACAATGATGCGAATGTACAGCGCTCCGGTCCGTGCTTATGAAATTGCTCTGGGTAACTTTCTCGGCAGCTTTCTGGTAGGAATCATTCAGATTGCCGTTGTGCTGTCGCTGGGCAAATGGGTACTGCGCTATGACTATGAAGTACCGATGTACCTGTATTTCCTGGTGCTGGCTGCGTTTATGCTTGTTTCGATGGGCATCGCCGGTACCGTAGCCGGCCTGATCCGCAATCCCCGTAATGCGGGGATGCTGAACGCGCTCATTCTTACCCCGACCTGTATGCTGGGCGGATGCTTCTGGCCGCTCACCATCATGCCGGAATATATGCAGAAGGCTGCCAATTTCACCCCGCAGAAGTGGGCTATCCAGGCGGTGGATATTGCTGCCACCGGCGGAGGCTGGAATGAGCTGTGGCTTCCCTTTGCAGTGCTCGGGCTGATGGCGGCAATTCTGCTGGCTCTCGGATCTGCGACTCTCCGGCCTAATGAGGCAGGTATCAGCGCTTAAGCAAGTCAGCGCGTTCAGGATCATAGTCATGGTGAATTACCGGAGCCTGCTGCTCCTGGTCGAATGGGACCGGGAGCAGCAGGTTTACTTGTTAATTCTCGCAAAATAGTTGCTAAAGCTATAATGTGAACGGTATCATAAGAGAGGGCCGCCAAGATGGATTATTTACGCCACGGTATATCAAACCGCGAATACATAGATGAAGTCAACCGGGTGCAGGCTCACCAAACAAAGCAGATGCTTACGAGGCAAGTTTTGTACGAAGCAAATCAATGTAGTCTATGCTCACAAAACTCTTGGGAGGTTATGAGATGGAGAACAGCAATAAGTTGGCTTGGACCTGGCGGGTAAAGGAAGAGTGTCTGGAGGAGTACGTGCAGATGCATTTGAATCCTTGGCCGGAGATTCTGGAGGAGCACAGTAAGGCGGGCATTACTAATTATTCGATTTTTCAGAACGGTAATCAATTTTTCTACTGCTTTGAATGTGACGACAAGGAAGCAGCCTTTGCCTACATTGCCCAGAGCGAGGCCTGTAACCGATGGAACGCGATAACCTCAAAGATGGTGGAAGGGTCTTTTGATTTCAATGAAGAAACGCCGATGGAGCCGCTTCGTGAGGTGTTTTATCTGGAGTAGGGGATTTATTCAGTATAATCATGAATTTTAACCGAATAGTATTATTAGGGAGGAGCCTGTTACCAGGGCTTCTCCCTTTTTTATGGAAGCAAACTTGAATTTTCTGCCTTGCGGGTGGTGTACACCCGTTTCCTCTGTCCCGGGAGGGGGAAGAACCCCGACCTAAGACGGAGTTCGAAACCCTCCGTTAGGCGGTTTTGTCATTCACCAAAAGACACTACACTAAAGCAAGAAAGCGGCAGTTCATACATAACGGATACAGACATAAGAAGCTACGCTAAAATACTGGGGTGGAAGGGGAATTAAACAATGACGTGGTTAACAAAATGGTCATTCGGCAATAAGGGGGCTGTGGGTCTTCTGGTCGTAATGGCGCTTGTAGTGGGAATGCTGAGTTATACTTCATTGCCGATGGAATTTATGCCGGAGGCGGATAATCCGCAGGTGACAGTTACCGTACTGGGCCCGGGACAGGATGCCCATGCGATGGAAAGTAATGTTACGAAGCCGATTGAGGCGGCAACCTCGGCGGTGAAAGGCAAAACCGAGCAGATGTCTACTTCCGGTGACGGGTATGCCCAGGTGGACATTTATTTTGACGGGAAGACCAATATGAAGGAAGCGGCGCAGGAGGTTGAAAAAGCCGTCGGTGCCCTGCATTTTCCGGAGGGAGTCATGGATCCCTTCATCATTCAGCTGAACACTTCGATGATTCCTGTCAGCCAGGCTACCCTGTCTTTCGATGAGGGGCTCACTAAGGATAATCTGGCGATCGCCGAGAACACGATCATTCCTGAGCTGCAGAAGATAGACGGGGTAGCCAGTGTAGCGCTCTACGGCAAAACCAGCCCGCAGGTCAATGTTAAGCTTGATCCGCAGGCGATGGCAGCCAAAGGTGTATCCACCGCTCAGGTGCTGGGACTGCTCCAAGGCCGCAGCGTGTCGGCGTCCATCGGTGAGCAGACCATTGGCGGCCAGACGGGCAATGTGAACGTCGTGTCCTCGATTGACAGCATCGATACCCTGAAGAAGCTTCCCATAGCTGCCGGCGTGACCCTGCAGGATATTGCTGCCGTGGAAGCAAAAGTTGACCAGGAGAGCGTCAGCCGCTCAAACGGCAAGGATGTGCTGTTCGCCATAGTCACCAAGGAAGCGGGTGCCAATGCGGTTGATGTGGGTGAGAAGGTACGTGATACTGCAGACAGTATTAATAAAAGTGTAAAAAATGCTGAGCTCTCCGTAATCTTCAGCACCTCTGATATGGTGGTCACCTCGGTTAACAGTATGATGCGTGAGGTTCTGCTCGGCGCTTTGTTCGCAACGGTCGTCATATTGCTGTTCCTGCGCAATATCCGGGCTACGCTGATTACGGCTGTCTCGATTCCGCTGTCTCTGGCCGTGACGCTGTATCTGCTTAATGTTTCCGGGATTACTTTGAACATTGTTACACTGGGCGGGGTGGCCGTTGCGGTCGGACGACTGGTCGATGACAGTATAGTGGTAATCGAGAATATTTACCGGAGGCTGCAGAAGGAGCCCCTTTCGAAGGATCTGGTGATCAGTGCAACCCGGGAGGTAGCCAGAGCGATTACCAGTTCAACGCTTGCCACGGTTGCGGTCTTCCTGCCGATGGGACTGCTGCGCGGCGGCCTGCAGGCCTTCCTGCTGCCGTTTGCCTTAACGGTAACCTATTCCTTGCTCACTTCGCTGGTAGTTGCGCTGACCGTGGTGCCGCTTCTGAGCTCATGGCTGCTGCGCGGCTCGTCGATGAAGGAGCATGAGCCTGCCAAATGGTTCAGCCGTTTCCTGGAATGGAATCTTCACCGCAAGTGGATTACGCTGACGCTGGGTCTCGTACTGCTTGTTGGTTCGATTGCCGCCTATATCAATATGCCTAAGGGTGCGCTTAATGCTTCGGATGCCAGTATGGTAACCGTTCAGCTCGTCTATCCCAACGATGTTCCCGTAACGGAAGTGCTGGAGAAGGGCAAACAGCTGGAGCAGGAAATGATGGGCCAGCCGCAGGCAGAGACGGTTATCATGCAATCCGGGAACAGCGCGGATTCGGCCAGATGGGGCAGTGTAACCTCGGTGACCCAGGTGGATTATACCGTTATGATGAAGGAGGATGCTGATGCTCAGGCCTTCCTTGACCATATCCGCGGTCTGCAGGACAGCTATGCCGGGGCAACACTGACGGCGAATGAAGCCAGCATGATGGGCTCTACTTCAACGAGTGAATATGTGGATATCGTCGGCGATGATCTCGCCGTAATTAATAAGGTTGCGAAAGAGGCGGCGTCCAAAATAGAAAGTATCGAAGGCGTGGAGAAGGTCAGCAGCAATATGGAGGATACCAAACCGGTATTTGCCTTCAAGGTTGATCCCGAAGTAGCCAACGCCCAGGAAATCTCCATGCAGCTGAGCGCAATGCTTAACCCGGTTCCGCTGGGTCAGATGGAGCTTGATGGTTCTCCGGCGGCCGTATTGTTGGAGCCGGTATTGAAACCACAGTCGCAGGAGGATCTCCAAAAGATCACCATTATGACCTCCGGCGGTCCGAAGCAGCTCTCTGATGTAGCTTCTCTGGAAGTCACAGATCAGCCGGCCATGCTCTATCATAAGGACGGCAAGCCTTATGTGCGCATTACCGCAGAGGTTGATCCGAAGAAAGTGTCGGCAATCGGAGCCGATATCAAAAAGCAGACGGACAGCATTACGCTGCCGGAAGGGGTAAGCTTGTATGCCGGAGGCGCTTCAGCCGATCAGGCCGGAGACTTCAGCGATCTTGGAATGACCGCACTGATCTCCATCGGGCTGGTGTATCTGATTATGGTGCTGACCTTTAAGACACTGCGTGCACCGCTGGCTATTATGTTCTCGCTGCCGCTTGCGGCCATCGGTGCCATCGTAGCGCTGATTATTTCGGGCGTTACTCCTGACTTCACCGCCTTGTTCGGTGCGCTGATGCTCATAGGGATCGTAGTCACGAATGCAGTGGTACTGATTGACCGGATTAAGCAAAATGAGGAGCATATGCCGATCCGTGCAGCCATTCTGGAAGCAACCGGCACACGGATGCGTCCGATTCTGATGACGGCCATTGCCACGATCTGCGCCATGCTGCCGCTCCTGTTCGGACAGTCCGAGCAGGGAAGCATCGTCTCACAGAGTCTGGCGATTGTAGTTATCGGCGGCTTAACCGCAGCAACCTTGCTCACGCTGCTGGTTGTACCAGCCATTTATGAGCTGCTCTATTTCCGCAAATCGGCCAAGGAACGCAAGCAGGCCGTCAAATCCGGAGCTGCCGCTTAGGCAAGACCTGAGAGGTAACTCTGAATATCGCAGTATTGGTAAATAATAAGAGCAGTGCGGGATCTCCGCACTGCTCTTCGTTGTTTTCTTGCTTTATTATTCCTGTACAAGTTTCGTTTTGTTCTGTTCAATTTATTGCCACGGGCCGTCTAGTTTCCTGTACTCTCATAACGGGAAAGTCCGAAACGGAAGATGCCATACGCAGCCGCTGCGCTGCCCAGCGCCGCGACAGGAGCGAGCATCCACCAGCCGGACCCTTCGCTTTTGCCGAAAATATAGGTTGCCGGGTAGAAGCTGATGAAGGCATAAGGGAGCACAGTCGAGACGAACACGCGAATGGCCTGCGGGAACAGCGTGAGCGGATATTTGGCCAGATCAGCCAGATTATGTACCATCAGCGGAAAAGCATTGCCGGCGTTTTTGATCCAGAAGGCAGCAGAATTGGCTGCCAGATTGATCGACACCCGGATAATCACCGCGGTCAGGAGGAGCAGGAGAATGATTGCGATTTTGCCCAGGGTCCAGTGGATATGCCCGTGAACCATCGATTGCCAGATGATCACACCCCCGATGAGCAGATTGCCCAGGCCATTGATTCCGATGCCTGTACAGAAGACCTGCAGCACTACAGGTACCGGCCGCAGCAGATAGCGGTCCAGCTCGCCCATATTTACCAGTCTGCCCATCCGCCAGGTGCCTTCAAAAAATAACGAGCCCACGCCCTCGGTCACAAAAATCATCGCATACATAAACGTCACTTCCCAGAACTGCCAGCCGTTGATGTCGGGAATCCGGTCATAGATCACCCACAGGAAGACAAAACCCAGCACCTGTGTTAGCGCTGCGGAGCACATTAAAATGTAGAAATCCTTGTTATATTCGAGAATGGCTTTGAGCTGCTGCACGTACAGCCTTCTGTACAGATAGAACATTCGTGACACCCGCACCGGTCTTCACTCCTTTTGTCTTAGCCTCCATGAATCGTCACCTGGCGGACCGCCCAGTTCCACATGCCTTTGCCGGCGATCCAGAGCGCAATCCCCCAGAAGGCTTGCAGCGCGATCAGCTTCAGGCTTTCCATAGTGCCGGTCTGCTGCAGAAAAATCATGGTCGGCGTGTGAATGATACTCTGAAACGGCAGCCATAACGCCAGCCGCTCCAGCCAGTCCGGAAAAAAGGCCAGCGGCACAAGCGCCCCGGACAACAGGTTAGTGACAGCAATCCGGGTCCAGACAATGCCCATCGAGCCGGTAGACCAGAAGCACAGCAGTGCCGCCAGATACACCACGCCGAATTTCACCAGAATCGCCCCAAGCAGGCTTAAGGCGAATAACACATATACGAGCAGCGAATGCGGAAGGGTGATCCCGGACAGAAAGGAGGCAAAAAGGATCAGCAGGATGGCGCTCATTCCGCCTTCGAGCAGGCTGGCACCGAGGGTCTCTGAGAAGCGGGCGGTCTGGAAATCAATCGGCTTCAGCAAATCTACGGCAACGCTTCCGTCAAGGATTTTACCGGAGATGGACGTTTCGGAGTACCAGGAGAGTACGGAATTGGCCAAAAAGGTGACCAGCAGATAGGATTTCATCTGATCCCAGCTGTAGCCTCCGACCTCTGCCCGGCCGCTGTAAATCCCCTGCCATAAAAAGTAGATCGCCAGCAGATTCACGGCATTCGCCAAAAAGTTGATCACGTAAGAGGTCCGGTAGGCCAGCACATTTTGCAGGGAGCAGTTGGCAATGCTCCTGTATTTCTTTATTTGGATGGAAGACATGACTATGGCAATACCTCCTTATTGACCGCTTTGATTCAGGTCCAGATTTCCGTCATAGACGGCTTTAATCACCTGCTCGATGTTTGCATCCTCCATCCGGAAGTCAATGACCTCCCCATGGCGCATTACCCGGCTGACCACATCGCTGGCGGTATATTCATACCGGTCAAAAGAGACAGAGAACTCCTGTTCACTTTGCAGCTCCAGCTTCATTCCTTCAGTCTCCGCCAGCTGTTCGAAAAGCTCCGGCATTGGGGAGCCCACCTGAAAGAAAATCACCCGGCTTTTGGCAAAACGCGATTTCACCTCACTCAGACTGCCGTCATATATGATCGAGCCGTGGTCAATGATAATCAGCCGTTTGCACAGGTCTTCAATGTCCCCTAGATCATGGGTGGTCAACATGACGGTCGTCTGCTGTTCCTGATTGATTTTTTTGATGAATTCGCGGATCTTCTGCTTCACGGAGACATCGAGGCCAATTGTCGGTTCATCCAGATAGACAATGGGCGGGTTATGTAAAAGGGCGGCGGCCAGGTCCGCACGCATACGCTGACCTAGGGAGAGCTTGCGGGCAGATAGATGGATAAATTCACTCATACCCAGCAGTTCAATAAACTGGTCGAGATTCGCCCGGTACACCGGTTCGGGGATCTGGTAAATATCCTTCAGCAGCGAAAAAGACTCCACAATCGGGATATCCCACCACAGCTGGGTGCGCTGTCCGAAAACGGCACCGATCTGGGCGGCGTTCTCCATTCTTTTTTTATACGGATTGATACCGTTTACAGAAATACTGCCCGCAGAGGGCATCAGTATTCCGCTCAGCATCTTGATCGTGGTGGACTTGCCGGCACCATTCGGCCCCACGTAGGCGACAGTTTCACCGGCTTCAATGCTCAGATCCAGCGGCTGCACCGCGACCTTGGTAATGTTCCTCGGCACAAGCAGATGCTTGAGCGCACCCTTTAGGCCCGGTTCCTTCACCGCCTGCTGAAAGGACTTCGACAGTCCTCTGGCTTCAATAATACTCAAGGATAATCCTCCTTCATCCTGGATTTGGATCTCTCAAAAAACATGTCCACTTAATATAGCATTAGGCTAATGTCGAAAACTATCAGATTAAATCGACAACTGAAAAATAATAGTGGACCCTGACGGATGCTGCGAAAAAAAACGGCTCTCCAGCGGTCTTAATGCAGACCGGGATAGCCGCTGAGTGTATGGGAGATACGCAATAGTTCGGTCTAGCGCTGCTTTTTTTGCATGAAGTACTTGTAGCTCAAGGACAAGATGATAAAAAGACTTAAATACAAGGCGGGGCGGTTCAATCTGTGCTCTGTGACAGCTATATAGATGAGCTGAATGATCTGAAGAGCTAACAACAAGCCTAGAATTTTATCGTATAACGGGATTTTCATCGTATAATCTCCTGTTAAAAGTTCTTATTTTGGAGAGCTGAAGCTACTTTTTATGAAGGTAATAATAAGTAGCGAAAAACCCGCCAATGCCTAGTACAATAAATATTCCACTCATTATGTGATCTCCTGCAGTATTGTTTTCGGAGACAATTCCTCCGGGGATCATCACATCGATTAAAATCATTAAAGAAAAAATCAAAGCGTAGATAAATACGCAGTAGAAAATTTTGTTTTTGGTTGTCGAATAAATATACAGTCCGCCTATAAAAATAAAGAAATTGACTGCAAACCATTGCGGGTTCAGTATTTCGGACTTCCCCATAAGGGTAAGAACTAAAATTAGGATGCCCCAAAAAACATCCATTTTGATAATGAAAGGGATCATCCTCTCTAGTTTATGCTTCAACTTGAATTCCCGCCGCCTTTCTTCATATAAAATATGAATAGAAGAGACATGCTCCATTTTACGCCTTAAGCATAACCGTTCTGAAAGGTTTCATAAATATCTCTCTCTATATATTTACTATTAATTCCAAGTGTGTTATCTTGTATTGTTATTAATATCTTTACATGTATGGTTAGGAATTAATGTGAAGTAATGTCATTGATGATGATATTAATTCAGGAGGCGTACTTTTTGACAACAACTATTCCTAGAACAAAAATGTGGTGCTCACCGAGTGATCTGCTAACGGCTGAGGTGGAGCTTTTTCGTAGAGACCTCTATGTATCAGCTTCTGATCCACAGGCTGCTCTGAGCAGTAATGAGGTGGAAGGCCGAAAGGCTATTTACAGCGAAGCAATGATTCAGTCCATTCGGGCGGAGATGAAGAAAATCAGCGAATACATCCCCATCCCCTATATTGTGTTTCTGGCGAACGCAGAAGGTTGGGTGCTTGATCTAATATGTTCTTCGGAGAAGCTGGAATCAGAGATGCAGCAAGCTGGACTATGCCCGGGCGTGAATCTCGGAAAGTCTGTTTCCGGCCTGAACGCAGTCTCACTCTCCATGGAAATGAACTGTATGGGTATAGTCAGGGGGGAAGAGCATACCGATCCAGCCTTTGAAAAATGGAATTGTGTCTGCGCGCCTTTATTCGTGGATGGCAGCATACAGGGCTATGTGGATATCTCCTTTGGCGTGGAGCAGCAGATCGAGTTTGCCATCCCGTTCGTACAGCAGTTAACGGAGAATGTTACGGATAAATGGATGAACCAAAATATAGACTTGCAGAAATACAGATTGGATATGAGTTTTGGCGAATACAAGCTGACTGCGAGGGAGAAAGACGTTGCTTCGCTGTGGCTGTCGGAAAAAAGCGCGCTGCATATCTCTAGTGAACTCGGTATTAGCGAGGGTTCTGTACGCAATGTGGTTAAGAGTATTTATTTCAAAATGAATGTAAATGACCGCTGGCAATTTATCAAAAAACTTATACATTAATGAATGGTTAGGGTTAAGGGAAAGAGCTTCCGCTCGAAATCATATATAGATTGCAAAAAGCGGCTATCCGCGAAGTCTATTAGGACTTCAGGATTAGCCGCTTCTTTGTGTATGGCTTATTTATTAATTAGCCGCAGGAACAGTTCAATACCGGCTTCCGCGCAGCCTGGGTCTCATCCAGACGGCTGATCTCCGTGGTGTGCGGAGCGTTGATTACGATCTCCGGTGTCTCATGGGCTTCCTTGACGATTCTAATCATCGTTTCGATGAAGCCGTCGAGCGTTTCCTTACTTTCGGTTTCGGTTGGCTCGATCATCATGCACTCTTCGACGGTCAGCGGGAAGTAGACGGTCGGCGGGTGGTAGCCGAAGTCGAGCAGCCGTTTGGCCACATCGAGTGTACGCACGCCGTACTGCTTGAGATTCCGGCCGGACATAACGAATTCATGCTTGCAGACACCCGGGTACGGGATTTCAAAATACGGCGCCAGCCGGTGCATCATATAGTTAGCGTTCAGTACGGCGTTCTCGGAAACCTCGCGCAGGCCGTCCGGCCCGTAGGTGCGGATATAGGCGTAAGCACGGACGAGGATACCGAAGTTGCCGTAAAAAGCTTTGACCCGGCCAATCGATTCCGGTCCGCCGTAGTTCAACGAGAAGCTGCTGTCTTCGTTCTGGACTACAGTGGGCTGCGGCAGGAACGGAATCAGCTTCGCCTTCACGCCGACAGGGCCGGCTCCCGGACCGCCGCCGCCGTGCGGGGTGCTCATTGTCTTGTGCAGATTCAAATGCACGACGTCGAAGCCCATATCGCCCGGGCGGGTGATGCCCATGATCGCATTGGAGTTCGCTCCATCATAGTACAGCAGTCCGCCGGCTTCGTGGACAATTGCGGCGATTTCTACGATCTGCGTCTCGAACAGGCCGAGCGTGCTTGGATTCGTCAGCATCAGCGCAGCGGTATCGCTGCCGACGGCTGCTTTCAGGGCTTCAAGATCAACCATCCCTTTGCTATTTGAAGGAATCGTTACGGTTGCAAGGCCCGCAGCTGCAGCGCTGGCCGGGTTGGTGCCATGCGAGGAATCCGGCACGATGACCTTCGTGCGGGTCTCGCCGCGGCTCTCATGGTAGGCGCGGATCATCATCAGCCCGGTCCATTCGCCATGGGCTCCGGCGGCAGGCTGGAGGGACACAGCATCCATACCGGTGAGTGCGGCCAGATCCTTTTGCAGGGTATACATCAGTTCAAGTGCACCTTGAATGCTTTCCTCCGGCTGGTAAGGGTGAATCTTGGCCAGACCCGGGAAGCGGGCGACATCTTCATTGATCTTCGGATTATATTTCATCGTACAGGAGCCGAGCGGGTAGAAGCCGTTGTCGACGCCGAAGTTGCGGCGGGAAAGTGCAGTATAGTGGCGGATGACATCCACTTCGGATACTTCCGGCAGAAGGGCTGGCTCGCTGCGGAGCAGTCCGGCCGGAATCAGCGACTCCATCGCTTCATCTTCGGGAACGTCGCATACCGGCAGGGAATAGGCTGAGCGGCCGGGACGGCTAAGCTCAAAGATCAGACTTTGTTCCGGTTTCATATACAGCCCTCCAATAGCTTGGCGAATTGGTCAATTTCAGACTTGCTACGTTTCTCTGTGACGGCAATCAGCATATGTCCGGTAAGCTCCGGATAGTCACGGCCCAGATCATAACCGCCGATAAAGCCTGCTTGAATCAACTTCGAGTTAATCTCGCTGACGCTGCTTCCTTCCGGAAGCTTCAGGACGAATTCATTGAAGAACGGTGCGGTGAACGCAGGGGCTGCACCATTCAATTCTCCTAGCTTGCCTGCGGCATAATGGCTCTTGCGGATATTCAGCCCGCCAACCTCGCGCATGCCTTCTTTGCCCATTACGGACAAGTATACGGAAGCGCACAACGCCAGCAGTGCCTGGTTGGAGCAAATGTTGGAGGTCGCCTTTTCGCGGCGGATATGCTGTTCGCGGGCCTGAAGGGTCAGGACGAAGCCGCGTTTGCCGTTACGGTCCACCGTCTGGCCGACGATCCGGCCCGGCATACGCCGCATCAGCGGCTCCGCTACGGCGAAGAAGCCGCAGGTTGGACCGCCGAGTGAAGCGGGAATGCCGAGCGGCTGCGCGTCGCCGACTACAATGTCGGCCCCGAGCTTGCCAGGCGTTTCCAGAATGCCCAGCGCCAGCGGGTTGGCACTGACCACGAACAGGCCTCTTACCGCATGGATCAGCGGTTCGATGGCACCGAGGTCCTCAATCGCCCCGAAGAAGTTCGGGGACTGTACCAATACTGCTGCTGTATCAGCGTCAATGGCTTCAGCCAGCTTAGCCTGATCGGTTACGCCGTCTTTATAGTCAATTTCCACGACTTCCAGACCCCAGGCGCCGGCCGAAGTGCGCAGCACTTGGCGTGCCTCCGGGTGAACCGTGCGGGAAACAATCAGTTTCTTGCGTTTCGTAGCACCTGCCGCCAGAACAGCCGCTTCCGAGAAAGCAGTAGCGCCGTCATACATACTGGCATTGGCTACTTTCATGCCGGTCAGTTCGCAGATGTAAGATTGAAATTCGAAGATCGCCTGCAGCTCGCCCTGGCTGATCTCCGGCTGATAGGGGGTATAAGCGGTATAGAATTCCGAACGGGAAATAACATGGTTGATGACAACGGGGATATGATGGTCGTACAGTCCGGCGCCGAGGAAGCTGGCATGGGTGTCGAAATTGGCATTTTTGTCGGACAATTCTTTCATATGGCGGAGCAGAGCATATTCATCCAGTGCTTCCGACATCGGCATCGTGCCCTGATAACGGACAGCCTGCGGAATATCGGCGAACAATTCCTCCATGGACTGAATTCCGACCGCTTCCATCATCTCTTGGCGGTCTTGTTCAGTCATGGGCAGATAGCGGTGTTTCATTGCGGCTTCACTCCTTGGCTCTTTTTGTAGAACGGCGCTTTGACGACGGCAGCCTTCAGCTGCTTGCCGCGGATCTCCACGTAAACTTCTGTGCCGATTTCACTGTAGGCTGCATCCAGCAGCGCAAGTCCGAGATTGCGTTTGAGTGTCGGGGACTGGGTTCCGGTGGTCACTTCGCCGATCTTCACGCCATCCGCGTAGACGGGGTAATGGGAGCGGGGGATCCCCCGGTCGATCATTTCCAGTCCCACGAGGCGGCGGGGCAGGCCGGCTTCCTTCTGCTTCACAAGCGCTTCCTTGCCGATGAAGCCGGTTTTATCCAGCTTGACGAAGAACTGCACGCCCGCTTCCAGCGGGGTAATGTCCGCCGACAGCTCCTGGCCGTACAGCGGCAGCTTCGCTTCGAAGCGGAGCGTGTCGCGCGCGCCGAGGCCGGCCGGCGTAAGTCCGTGCTTGCTTCCGGCTGCCAGCAGGCCGTTCCACAAGGCGGCTGCTGTATCCTGCGGGGCATACAGCTCGAAGCCGTCCTCGCCGGTGTAACCGGTACGGGAGAGGAGCACCTCTACGCCGCAGACTATGGCATGCTCGATGAAGTGAAATGGCTTCAGCTCAGCGACCGGAGCCGAAGTAACTTCGCTTAGGATGCTCTCAGCCAGCGGGCCCTGCAGGGCAAGCAGCAGTGTTTCGTCCGAGACATTCTCCAGGCGGACTCCGCTGTATTCAGCAGTGAGATGCTCCTGCAGCCACTGGAAGTCTTTGTCGATGTTGGAGGCATTGACGACGAGCATGTAGCGTTCTTCGCCGAGGCGGTAGACCAGGAGATCATCTACAACTCCGCCGTTAGGGTAGAGCATCAGGGTATATTGCGCCGCGCAGTCCGTGAGGCGGCTGACATCATTGGTCGTCATTTGCTGCAGGAAGGCTTCCGAGCCGCTGCCGGAGACCATGAATTCCCCCATGTGCGATACATCGAACAACCCGGCCTGCTGGCGGACTGCCTCATGCTCCTTGACAATCCCGGTGAACTGCACCGGCAGCTCCCAGCCGCCGAAATCGATACATCTTGCCTCTGCATAAGCGGAATAAAGGCCGTAAAAAGGCGTTCTTTTCAAAGCATCCATGTGCTCACTCCCTTGGTCTGATTACATGCAAGCAAAAGCGGCCATTCCGCTCCGGAAGGTTGCGGTGCCCGGTTCTGTAGACAATAAAAAAAAGGACAGAGCGGAGGCCAAATACGCGCTGCGCGCATAAATAGCCTTCCGCTCTGTCCTTTGTACCTGAGAGTTACCCTGCACAGCATCAAAAGCCGGCAGGTTTCCCCGTTGGTGATCAGTACGCTGCGGGTGCAGAGCCTGATGCTCTCCAGAGATGCGTCCGGCAAAGGTCCTTTTGCCTGAGAGATTCACCCGTCCCGGGTTTACTCCTTCGGCGCTGTCTTCGTGAGACAGTCTCTCCCTATGCCATCATTCGCTAACGAATATGTTTTCTGCTGTCTCCATTAAACCGGGTATCGAGCTGCGCTGTCAACAAAAAAACGTCAAAAAGATGACAAATTTAAATTTCCTGTCAGTAATATTGACATTGCGGAGGACGATAACTTAGTCTATAACTAAATTTACAACACCAAATTCGGAAATGAGGCGGCTTGAAATGAGTGAAGTGTTAGACAACCTGCGATACAGCGAAGAACACGAATGGGCGCAGCAGGGTGAAGGACGCGTAGTACGGGTCGGGATTACGGATCATGCCCAGCATTTGCTTGGCGATATCGTATTTGTGGAGTTTCCGGAAGTGGGTTCAGCTATTTCTGCCGGTGACAGTGTAGGCAGCATTGAGTCTGTAAAGACGGTTTCCGAATTATATTCACCGGTCTCAGGAAAGGTGACCAAAATTAACGAAACGCTGGAGGCCAGCCCGGAATTGATTAATGACGAGCCATACAGCGGCGGGTGGATATTCGAACTGGAGCTTGACGGCGGGTATGACGAGGCGGTTTCCGGACTGCTGGATGCGGCTGCTTACCGCGAATTGATCGGGGAATAATAATAGGATTTATATAATTTTTCAGACAAAAACGGCTGCTGCTCCTTTCTCGGAAGGAGGCAGGCAACCGTTATTTACAGGACGGATTTCACACATGATTAACACTATGTGCGGGGTCTGTCTTTTTGCGTTGCTGCGGGCTGAAATCTGCTAATCTCCGGGCTGGAAAAGGCTACTGCTTTTCCTCCTGCAGCTGGCGCAGGACAATTAGCTCTACCCGGCGGTTCTTCTGGCGGCCCTCTGCGGTCGAATTATCGTAAGCGGGTCTGGTGTCGGCATATCCTGCATACTGGAAGGTAGCGGGACTCAGCCTCTCAATGTCCAGGAAAAAGCGCAGCACCGAAAGGGCGCGGGCACCTGACAGCTCCCAGTTGTCACTATACCGGGAACCGGCAGATACCGGAGTATTATCCGTATGCCCTTCGATACTGATGGAAGCCCCGATGCCGCGGAATAATCCGGAGAGCTGGCGTAAGGCCGGAAGCGCAGGCGGTTTCAGCTCGGCTCTGCCGACATCGAACAGAAAGCGGTCGCTCAGTGTAATTGCTATGCCCTGCGGCTTGTCTGCCACAAAAATCTGGTCGCCAAGATTATTATCTTCGACATATTTAGTGATAACCCCCATCAGGGCCGCCAGCTTAGCTTCCTGCTCGCGAAATGCCAGCTCCCGCGCTGACGGCGGCACATTCTGACTCTCCCCGGAGGTACTGGTGTCTGTATTTGGGTTCCCTAATTCCGGTCCCTCGCTGTTTCCGCCATTTCCGCTGCCGGTTTCTTCTTCCTGCCCGTTCGCGGGGCTGCTGCTGTTCTGACTTCCGTTTTCCCCGTCCAGCAGTCCGCTGCCCCCTTCAAGTATAGGGTTCCCGGTCTTAAAGGTCTCGGAGAGCGACCCGGTGACGATTTTATATTTTTCCGTATCCAGGCTGCTCATAGCGTACATGATGACGAAAAAAATAAGCAGCAGCGTAATCAGATCCGCATAGGTAATCATCCAGCGGTCCCTGGGCTCATGTGCGCTTCCCCTGCGGCTGCGCCGGTTTCTCTGCCTCATAGCAGGCCTCTTGAAGGGTTGTCTTTATCCGCTGCTGAATCCGCTACAAAAGAGCTTAGCTTCTTGCGCACAAGCTGGGGATGATCCCCGTTCTGCAGGGCAAGGATGCCGACGAGGAGCATCTCCATGCTGTTCAGCTCGGTTTGGCTGCGGGATTTGATTTTGGAGGCGATGGGTAAAAATATTAGATTAGCGCTAGCTACACCATACAAAGTTGCTGTAAAAGCGACGGCTATGGATGAACCCAGATTGGACGGGTCGGAAAGATTGCTGAGTACATGAATAAGTCCCATAACTGTGCCGATAATGCCCATCGTCGGAGCATAGCCTCCGGCTGCTTCAAAGATTTTGGCGTAGCTTTCATATTTCAGCTCTTTGGCATCCATATCGAGCTCCAGAATCTGGCGGACCTGATCCGGATCAGTACCATCCACAATGAGCAGCAGCCCCTCACGGGTAAAAGGATCGGGATGCTCCTCAGCCTGCTCCTCCAGGGCCAGCACTCCGCCCCGCCGTGTAATGGCAGCCATTGATACTAACTCTTCAGCTTTGACAGAGTTGGTATCCGGCTGTCTGCCAAAAGCGATACGCAGCGCATAAGGGATTGACCGCAGTTTAGAGGCAGGAAAGCTGATGAGAACAGCGGCAAGCGTTCCTCCGAATACGATGACCG
>CAKMKL010000230.1 GCA_927443375.1 uncultured Paenibacillus sp.
CGATATCAGAGCCTTTATCGGAAGGGAATACAACAAACAATGCATGAATCAGTTTGGAAATCCCTTTACTGAATCAGCTAATGTAGCACTGAAAAGGTCAACCTTTAAGAAAACTTACTAAAGACCCCATATGTCATCATCTTTATGATAATGACCAGGAGTCTTTAGTAAGTTTTCTTAAAGGTTGACCTTTTCAGTGCTACATTAGCTGATTCAGTAAAGGGATTTCCAAACTGATTCATGCATTGTTTGTTGTATTCCCTTCCGATAAAGGCTCTGATATCGTCCAGATTTTTAAGCCCACTGGCAATTAATTTGTGATAGATATTGCTAGCACGATAACCTTTACCTGAAAAATATCCTGAATCGTATAATATGTGTTCTCTGCCCAAAGGGATTGAAATGGTTATTCCGTAAGCTTTAATCATCATCTCTTGTTTAAGAGTTCCTTTGGTATGATGGAGATACTCCCCCATAACAGGAATCCTGCTACAGTACAAAACGTACTCAATATCATCGTTGGTTTTAGAAACCAGCACTTCTCTATCCATCCCATTACTCCGTTTCTGAATTAATCTGAATACCGCGTCGCAACAGTTCATCAGCAATCATTCTTACAAAGTTCACATCTAGTCCAAGTTGCAAAGCATTCCAATAAGCGCTAATAAGTAGTTCAGTGCTTACTTTTTCCGTACCCGCACTTTCCATTTCGCTATTCAATGTCCATTCACCTCCTCTCAAGTGGAGCTTCATCTCAAAGGCTCCCAAATTATCGCTGTCCTTCCTAAAACACAAAAAAGGCCCATATTCACTAAAGAGTGAACACAGGCCTGCACGAAATGTTTTCTACTTGTCTTTTAGCTCAAAAGCAGTATCTATAAGTTTCAGGATAGTGCGCTTTTCCTGGAGGCTTTTGCCGTATAACCTATCAATGATCTGCTCCATAATCATAGACTCTTCGTCCTTATTTGAGGGTTGGATATATTTGAATAGTTGTTCTAAGGTAATTCCAAGTGCTTGAGTTGCCTTTTCAAGGCTTTCTACACTCATGTTGCGCTCCCCACGTTCCAGCTTGCCGATATAAGTAGGATGCAAATTAGCTGCATGGGCCAGTTCTTCTTGACTCATGCCCTTTTCCTTCCTGAGTTCCCGCACACGGGCTCCCACTACTTCTTTAATGTTCTGCATAATCTATGCGATCACCTCATGCAAAACATATCGCAGTAACCATTACCTCCCAACATTCAGGTGAATCTAAATTTTTCATTATATACCCAACTGTATATATTTATGATATAAATAGTACTGTGGGTCTCATTACCTATAACTGGGGCTTCTCCCAGAGAGGGGGTGGGCACATCCAAAAGCTGCTTGGCAATAGTACCTATATACCTTGTGTTTGAATTTTTTGTAAATTTCAGAATCTACCATACGAAATTATTTCCTGATTTTATGGAAAGGAGACGTAAGCATGTTAGGAGCAGCAATCGTAGGCCTTGGCTTTTTGATCGTAGGCATAATCGGTGCAAAAGGCTTAGGTGAAAAATTCCAATTTGGTTGTCTTATTGCAATAGTGGTAGTCGTGATTTTAGCATTATTGTTTGTCGGATTACTATCGATGATGTAGCAGCCAATAAAAATGGAGGAGAGTCATATCTAGTGAAACATATTTTTGCAGTACTGACGGTGTGTTTATTGATCTTTACAGTAGGATGCGGCGCAAAACCATCCGATTACTCAAAAGCTGGAGCTAAAGAAACCGCAATACAACTCGTTAAAGAGAACATAGGAAATCGCCTTGGTCCTGATACGGCCAAAGCTGCCAAGATTAAAGTAACCAAAGTGAAAGAAGGCCTCACTGAAGGAAGAATGTTTGTCTATTGCACCGCTAAGTACAAAAGGGAATTCATGGCTAATGGGGAGAAGCAAGTAAGGAAGGATACTGTAAACTATTCCTTTGAACTTCAGCATAACGGTACGGACTGGAATGTAAGAGATATGAAGTTCCATGAAGAATAACAATGGACTGGGGGATGGAATTGATGCGGCCTATATTAAAAAGTAGCTTCTTGTTCATTGTAGCTATCTTATGCGTAATTACAGTAGGTTGTAGCGGTAAAAGTGAGAATAGTCGAACCGAAGCAGCGGTATATACTAATCTTTATCAAGAAAATCCCTTTAAAGGTGTTGCTGCGTCAGAGTGGGCTTTTAAGGGGGGGGGAAATGAGATTTTCGGACAAGTACTGACTACAGGCGAGAATACATATTTCTCAAGTGCTGAGAAGCTTTATGCGGTGGATACTGCCACGGGGGAGAAGAGAAGTGGAGTCATAGTGTGAATGGGCAGGCCTCTGTTCCAGCACTTGTAAGTGATATCGTCCTATATACAGACAGTTCAGGTATGCATGCGGTTAAAAAGGGAACTGGAGAGGAAATGTGGGAGTATAATCTCAGTTCTGAATTAGCGTTTCCATCGAGATTCCCAATTACAGTAGCTTCTGCTAACCATGTGTTTATCACTGATTTAACCAAGGAAGGACCCATGTCTATTAAAGCTTTAGATATCCAGACAGGACAAGAAGCATGGATGCTTACGGGTGAATGGTCGTTGACTATCGCTCCTACAGTGATTCAGGATAAACTATACATTCCAGCTGCTGGAAAGATGTTTATTGTTAATGAAAAGGATGGAAATGAACTACATAGCTTTAGCACTAAAGGACTTATCAGTAGTTATGCTGTTTCGGATCAGCAGATAATTGCCGTAAATATTAGCGGCAATGTTACCAGTTATGATGCCAATACAGGGGAACGTTTATGGGAGTATGATAATCAATTGTTAGCGTTGCCGAGATCTCTAGATATAACCTTACTTAAGGATAAGGTACTCCTTACAGAAAAGAAGAGTGGGAGAATAATCGCCCTTGATGCAGGTTCTGGGAAAGAATTGTGGAGCAAGCAATATGGTGATGAAAAGAATTCAGTAGTCATGGTGGCGGCAATAACTACACCATCAGTAATTGAGGATACTTTATACATTGGTATCTTTGATGGACAAGATGAGCAGTTTGATTACTTGCCCGATTACTCCAACCTTACAGCTATTAATGGAGAAACTGGTGAGGAGGTATGGCATTATCCAGTGGATGATTACATTATGTATCCTCCAGCTTTTGTAAATGGGCATGTCATAGTAACAAATATGAAGCAGACAGTTACAGCTTTTCAAGGTGGTGAAAATGCGGAGAAGGTTGAGCCAGCGATTGACGATGAAGAATACAAAGGAAGGGATATCCGAAACTCTAACGGTGACTTTGCGGCAACTGGTTATGAACGGGCATTACAGCATGGCTGGAACAGTGCTGTATGTGTACTTTAAACGCTTCTGGAAGCTGGAGGACAATTTAGCGGGATACTATGTCGTCCGCTACTTTGCCAAATACTTTCCTAAGCAATGGGCAAAATTTCAAGACTTTCAATTTTCAGCATCTGAACATAAGTAAAGACCGCTGGCAGGCGGCCTTGGTAACATAACTACACAACAATCATAAACAAATATGAGTTCACATTCAAGAGGAGCGGCTACGGCTGACTCCTCTATTTAACGTTATGGAGGAATTTATAATGACAACCAACAATTCATATATGGCTATTGTCGCCAATACATTACGTGAAAAGAAAAGCAGCTACACTGTTGAAGAGATTATGCGGGTATTCAATACTCCAGAAGAGCTATTGAACGCAACAGAGCAAGAATTGATGCAAATTCCAGGGATCGGCAAAATTAAAGCACAGCAGGTTGTAGCCGCCCTTGAGCTTGCTAAGCTGTTGAATACTCCTAAAAGTCTGCCTTCTGTAATACGATCTCCTCAAGACGCTTACGAACTGCTATATGGTGAACTGGCATACTTGCAGAAGGAGCATTTTGTTTGTCTATTTCTTAATACTAAGAACCATGTTATTAGCAAGGAAACCATATCTGTAGGAAGCCTAAATGCGACAATTGTTACGCCTAGAGAGGTCTTTAAGGCTGCCATCAAACGTTCCAGTGCAGCTCTTATTTGCGCACATAATCATCCCAGCAATGATCCGACGCCAAGTCCTGAAGACATTTCCTTGACTTCAAGGCTGGTACAGGTGGGAGAAATTATAGGCATCTCTGTTCTTGATCATTTGATCATAGGTGGGCAGGAATACGTATCATTAAAGGAACGTGGCTTAATGTAACCAAAGGGGGAGTCAGTCAATCGGCTACTCCCCTTCCTTCAATAGCCTTCGGCTACATCCCACCTCTCGCTCCGTTCGATATACATACCCCAACATTCTACTACTCACCTATTCAGTTCATAAAGCTATACACCATCTTCTGGCTAATTACTCATTAAACAGTGTACGCGGATTAAATCGGTAATCAGGATCAGCCAGTCTTCTCAGAAGCAATTCATGAGCAAAGTTATTATATGGCTCTGGCGCTTCGTATTCTGGCTTAGGTCTACTCATTAGCATTAGTAGATTTCGGCGATACTCATTGGCTTCTTTTTGGGCAGTTGTAGTACTTGGAAGGGAGTCCTCCAAGTCCAAGGCTCTTAGTAGTTCATCCATCCTTACGTCTACATCCTTCCTCTAATATCTTCATGAGAATTACTATAATCAACATTGCTATCCATTCCACTAAGCTCAACTCTCTTCACATCCTTCATTAAGTTCTTCTATTGAGAAAATCAAGGTTTTGTCCATGTACCATTCTTCATAGAGGTATGTATCCACTTGCTTTTCTCAACGTCTTGGAATTGGCCGTAATCCATTCTCTACAGCTGACAAAGTACCAGTATTGAGCTTAAGCATTTTAGCCATCTCTGCCTGAGAGAAGCCGTCTGCAACACGCTTGATTCGCAGCAATTCGCCCTTATTGAAGTATTGCTCATCCAGAAACACCATGACCTCTTGGCTTGAAGACAAGAAGCGCATTACTAGATCAACTTCGGCTTCAGAGTAACCATAAAGGAAAGTTTCTCCCGTCATATCATTTCATCCTCTTCTATGTATATTAGCCCTTACCCAGCTGTAAAAGATTTGCTTGTTAACCTCTACACAACTGTTATAACCATTTAAGGATTATTATTCAATAAATATTTATGTTTATTTTTAGTTAAATTCCGATATAAATATAAGTTCACATTTCATTCACATTTACACTTATCCTTACGTAATTGAATAGTAAACCCTTGTCCCAACTAGGTTGCAGCCCTATATTCCTAGTGTTCCCTTAGTACATTAACTGAAGTGCTCAGTGGGGGACGTATGCTATAATTTTACTGGAGGTGCTGGAAATGGATAAGTTACTCAAGTTGCTGGAAGAAATGCACGTTGATATAGATACCTTCTGTGAAAAGCTTGAAATGTCTTATGAAGAAGTAGCAGCGGCAGCAAATGCATCTCATGATGCATATACAGAACTTGGCCTGTTATATGCCTCTGTAATCAATGATGAACAGCATCTATATCCCAAGCTTTTAGAATTCTTTAGTCCTTATGTTTCAGACAAGGAAGAGATCGCTGCCTTTATAACCCAAGTCTTACGGCTTCGTCAGAACTTAATTCCACGCAGGATGCTTAACAGTATTGAACGATTGGTGACATTGGCTGACGATACAGAGATCATTCGGCCAGGGAAGCACCCTCTCAAAATATTTTACTTTGTAGTCTGTATAGAGACGCTGTACAGTCTGTCAGGAAGCAATCTTAGTAAATTAGGAATGGTAAAAGACTTCTTCAACTCCTACATACTAGAGCAAGATAAGCAGCTTATACTAAACGGTTTTCGCCGCGACCTGTCAGATAACAGGTTCAACGTACATAGACAGCCTGAGGAGACATTTGTGCAGTATGAAGCGCGTCTTAATGGCCCCACCGTAGACCGCACCTTGAACACCCAGGTTACAATGGAGATATTCGCCAGAGTAATAAATGAGCTGAGGAACTGCTTTGCTCATGAAGGAGACTACTGGAAGTTTCATTTTGCGGAGAGTGATCACACTGTAATGAATTCACTCATAGTTGCTGAAAAAGAGAAGAGTTCCTACAGATGACGAATGGTGTAGCCCCCGCCAACTTCAGAAGGATATATTCCGTGAATTTAAGCTATGAACAATTTAAGGGTGCTTGTGTACGGGGATTTTTGCAATGTACAAGATTCTATTCTAGCCAGTTTGTCATTCCCTAATAGACTGCGTTCACAGCGATGTTATGACGTAATTTAAGTTATATTTTCTTACTTTGCTCAAAAGCTTATAATCACCATCCCCCTCATTCCCTTGTAAGATTATGTTTATCCAGCGCAGTTGCTTTACCAACAGATACGCCACTTACAAATACCCCCTCTTCCACTGATACTTTAAATGCCCCTGTATAATAGCCACCAACTAGAAATAAGTTTCTCATCGTTATAATCCAGAACAAAAAAGACAGGCGTTAACGTAGTTAACAAGGCGCCTGCGCACCCTGATCCTACAATTCCCTACCTGTCCTACTCTTCAACACTAAAGAACTTACTCACTTAATACCTATCCCCAGATTCTCTGAATCCTCTTTATATCTCCAGTATATTTCCGACTCTATAAATAACTACTGCCTCAGGTACTTCAAACCATCATGGCTAGTTGACAAAACCCAGAAAAAAAGGTTACGAGTACTCTATAGTTAATTTATGTTCCTGAGATCAGCATTATGCACCTTTGAATATCTTGGGAGAATTAGAGCAAAGGTGACGACAACTGTAGTAAAAGGAGACTTCACTATGAAATTAGCTGTTTATGTTAGCAACCAAGCATTTATGAACAAAGCTGAAGCCGTAGCAAATACTGGCGGATTTAAAGAGGGATGGGCAGCATCACCCCTTAATCTCACTGTCGAAGAGATTGCGGAGAAATGGCTTGCTGGATACAGCATACTCCCAGCACAGATGAAGCGTAACAAGGAAGCTGTAAACAACAACTGGGTAAGCCAGCAGATGTTTGCCGTGGACTTTGATAATGAAAACGGAGATAAAGAACGGGTGAGCGATGAATGTTATATACAGCCTGAGGAAGCCAGATGCATGGCAGCTGAAGCAGGCTTGACTCCCGCGTTCATCTATAGCAGCTTCTCTTCTACCCCAGAACACCAGAAGTTCCGCATGGTCTTTGTCCTGGATGAAAAAGTGACTACAAGAGAGCTTCATCATGAAGTAACGACCAAGTTGTACACTGTCTTCATGAAAGGCGGCTATATTGTCGCCGATACCCAATGTAGTGATCGAAGCAGAATTTATTATGGAGGGAAGGAATTACTATCCACTGACTTTCAAGCTGTAACTAGACTATCCCAAATTAAGGCCCTAGGTACTGCTGACGTTCCCTACATCGGTAAATTGCGAAGTAATCGTGATTTTAATGGGCATCGCATAAATGACTATATACCCGCATCTCTAATGCGTTCAGAGCAGATTCACGGTATTACTACGCCTGCTATAGCCGCACTTCTATATAATGACCCACTTCAGCTTAGGGAGAGTTTACATAATGGAGTGGACAGTACTCTACAAATAATAAGAAATACTTGTACTGTCCACGCCAATATGAATCCTTATCATGTGATTAAACATCTTCCACTACATCTCATTCTAGGTGTACCACTGCCCCATGCTTTCCGTTGTATTATGCATGGTCATGAGGATGCTCACCCTTCAGCAAAGGTTCAATCATTGGCAGATGGGACCTACGCCTACTTTTGCCACCGTTGTTATGGAGAGGGGAACGGGCAAACACTGATTGATCTTATACTTGAAGCCTCAAGGTGCAGTCTAGCGGATACAATAACTTTTGTGGAAGCGGCGTTTGATATCAGCATTCAAACGAAACACCAACTCCTATGCCGTACCCGCTGCACCAACATTCTGGATTTTATACATTCAGCTAGCTTTACAACAGGAGTGTGGGGGCCATTATACCAACACATGAAACGTAAGAAGTTACTGGGACACTATCAGTATTATTTGGAGAAGGCGATGCAATATGCAGCACATGAACCTATGCTAAATGAAGGGGTTCCTACGTTTTATGAGTCCGTTCGTGAATCTTCAGAGCATATGGCAGGCACTGCTTATTGTACTGGTGTCGATAAGAACAGTGTGTCTAAGAAACGCAATGAATTAGCGGACCTAGGTCTAATCGGGAAAAGTACCAACCTAGACAACCCCATCTTTGCCACAGCTAAAGCGTATCAGACGAAGCAAGGTAATCAGTATCATAAGGAATTTCTGTTTATCCCAGACCTAACAGAAGAGATTCTTGAATTTGCGCTTCAAGAGATCAGGGCAGCCAAAAGCAACGGTGAAAGAGCACAATACAAAACAAGAGCAGCACTGATGAACTCAAGAGCTGATGCTGCTGATAGAGTATTCAAACAGGATGTAGGAAATGAACTACGCAAATTCCAAAGGGATTTTCGTTCTTATTTGATAAGTGCAGCGTCACGCTTAACTATCAAGGGCTGGACAACTGAGGAAGAAATCGTTGAGGAAATCATGCGCACATCCCGATATTCAGGTGTCAAATGGCAGGTAGGGCAACTCAGACCTTATTTAACAAATGGAGACCGTTACACACTGAAGAGGGTAAACAAGGAACTGCGTAACAAACTGAATCTTCCAAATTCTCTACCCAGCCGCACGAAGATTATTGTGCCAGTGAATAGAAACACTACAAAAGACAGTATAGATAAGTTGTTTGGTGATGCTTCATAATCACCGTTTGCATAATCTACTTATGATGTGCCTGAGTCCTTTCGGATTCAGGCTTTTTTGCGTTTCGCTAACAACTAACGATGAAAGGAGGTGATGCCACCACTCTACGAGATTTCGAGAAAAATCAAATTCAGACAGGAGGCAATCGCATTGAACGTAGTGATTTATCTTCGTGTATCCTCAGAACAGCAGGCAGAACGTCAGCTTTCTATTCCTGCACAACAGGAAGCTTTACTAAAATATGCTGCTGATCACAGCTGGAATGTTATTCAGCATTATGTGGATCAAGCGCGATCGGCCAAAACCGATGAACGGGCAGATTTCCAGCGTATGATAGTTGATGCCCAAAAGCCAGAAAGACAGTTTCAAGCTATACTGGTTCATAAGTATGACCGCTTTAGCCGCAATCGTTCTGATCATGTCATTTACAAGGCCCTGCTAAAGAAGCAGGGTGTTTTTGTATTCTCGGCAACCGAACCACTTGAACCTGATACGCCGCACGGTATGCTTTTGGAAGGCATGTTGGAAGTGATCTCCGAGTTCTACAACGTTAATCTCACCTTCGAGACTCTAAAAGGTATGCGGGAAAATGCATCCCAAGGATTTCACTGCGGGGGTAGAGCGCCGTTTGGTTATCGCAATGTAAGAACTGGTAGTAAGGTGAATTATGGATTAGGTCCAGAAGAGGAGGTGAAGATAATTAGACAGATTTTTAGCATGGCTGCAGATGGATATGGAGGCAAAAAGATTGTCCGTTTCCTGAATCAACAGGATATTCCCATTGGGCGTAAATGGTCTCCATCGACAGTGTTATCTATTCTGAGCAATGAAGCCTATCTGGGCCACCGTGTCTGGAATAAGAAGTCCGAAGTGCGAGGCCACAAGAACCCCAGAGAGGAGTGGATAATCACTGAAAATAGCCATCCAGCATTAGTTGAACCGAACTTATGGATTGCGGCTCAAGCGTCCTTAATGTCAAGAAAACAGCAAGCCAAGTAACGCACAGCATCAAATAGCTTGAGCTAATGATCAGCAGGTATACCCCCAATGGGTGTGCCTGCTTTTTTTTGTGTCCAAAATACCCATAACAAGGAGCTGTCCATCAATGAAAGTAGCCATTTATGCCCGTGTATCATCCGACCGTCAAGCCGAGAAGGAACTGTCTATTCCAGCGCAGGTTAAAGCTATCCAGCAATACTGCCAGGAACGCAGCCACATTGTAACCCATGAATTCTTGGAAAAAGGGAAATCCGCCAAGACCGATGACCGTGAAGAGTTTCAGAAGATGATTGCTCTCGCCAAGCGCTCTAACCGACCTTTTGACGCTATCCTTGTCCATAAGTTTGACCGATTCTCCCGTAAGCGTGACGATCATGTGATCTACAAAGCCCTGTTAGCCCAATTAGGTGTAAAAGTTATATCTGTAACAGAGCAGACAGATTCAGATTCGCCACAAGACAAGCTGTTAGAGGGAATGCTGGAGGTTATGTCCGAGTTCTTTAATGCCAACCTTGCTGTAGAGGTTCGGAAGGGAATGTCGCAGAATGCCAAGCAAGGCTTTAATAATGGCGGTACGCCACCGTATGGCTATCGGACCGAGCATATAGCTATCAGCAATCAAAAAACTAAAACAGTGTGGGTGCATGGCCCACGTGAAGAAGTGGACATAATCCGCTGGATATTCAACCAGTATGCTTATGAAGGTATGGGGTATACCAAGATTGCATCTGAGTTGAACCGCCAACAGATTCCGTCTCAAAAAGGCGGCACATGGTCATCGAGTACGATACGAGCTATCATTTTTAATGAATCCTACTTCGGTCGGCGCTGCTGGAACAAGCAAGATTATCAGACTAGCGGCAAAAAATGGCGTGACCGCTCAGAGTGGATTATAACGGAGAATGCACATCCAGCTATCATTACTCAGGAGTTATTTAACAAGTGCCAAGAGCTCGCTAAGAAACGAAATAATGGCGGGGGTGAGACACATAAGCCCTTCGACAGAAAGCCCACCTCTCCTTTTTGGTTACGCGGCATCATGACTTGCGACAAGTGCGGCTCTCGTATGGTCGGTAACTCAACATCAGATAAGATGAAGGGCGGCAGAAAACGATACTATGTCTGCGGGGGATACTTACGTAAGGGCAAGCAGTTCTGCCAATATGCAGGCTGGAATAAAGAACGTGTCGAAGAGATTGTCGCAAATCGACTGAGGATTGCACTGATGAGACTTATCATGAACGATAACCTTTCGGAAGAGTTGCATCAGTACTTTGTAGAGAACAATCAGTATAAGTTTGCGCAGAAGCAGAACCTAGAGAATGAAGTTAATTATCTGCTTAAACGCATCCAACTCATTGAAGCCGACATTCAATCGGGCAAAGCAAAGCCCTACCACCATGAGATGCTAAATGATATGCAGACTGATCTTAAGGAAAAGTCAGAGGAGATGTCGCAATTCTCCTTACACTGGAAGGATTACAAGGTGTCCGAAGAATACATCTCCGCCACGAAGTATGATATCCAAACGTTTATTGGTCTACTGGATCAGGAAGTACCCAATGTTCAACTGTTGAATACTATCGCCAGCAAGTTTATCTCCAAGTTGATCATT
>CAKMKL010000231.1 GCA_927443375.1 uncultured Paenibacillus sp.
AAACGGCGATTAACCTTGCTGCGCCACTGGCGGCAGCCGGTGTTAATATCCTGGGCACAAGCCTGGAGAGCATTGATGAAGCTGAGGACCGCAAGCGGTTCGAAGCACTGCTGGCCCGCATCAACCTCGACCTCTTTACCCAGCATATAACGGTCGATCAGCACCGGGTGCTCCGGATTAACCTTCACCGCTTCTACCATATAGCTCATCAGCTCAGTATCATTGTAGACAATTTCCATTGCGCGTCCGCCCAGTACATAAGATGGGCGTACAAGCACCGGATAGCCGAGTGATTGTGCAGTTTCTACAGCCTGACTTGCATCGGTAACCGTCTTGCCTTTCGGCTGAGCGATATCGAGGCGGGCCAGCAGTGCTTCGAACCGCTTGCGGTCCTCAGCTTCATCAATGCTCTCCAGGCTTGTGCCCAGGATATTAACACCGGCTGCCGCCAGTGGCGCAGCAAGGTTAATCGCCGTTTGTCCGCCGAATTGGACGATGACCCCAATCGGATTCTCCTGTGCGATAACGTTCATTACATCTTCAAAGAACAGCGGTTCAAAATACAGCCGGTCTGAAGTATTAAAGTCCGTCGATACGGTCTCCGGATTGTTGTTGATAATGACAGCTTCGTAGCCGGCGTTTTGAATGGCCCATACCGCATGTACGGTAGAGTAGTCAAATTCAATCCCCTGGCCGATCCGGATCGGACCGGAACCGAGCACGATTACCTTTTGCTTATCCGAATGGGTCACTTCATTTTCTGTCTCATAGGTAGAGTAGTAGTAAGGTGTTGTCGCTTCGAACTCAGCCGCACAGGTATCTACCATCTTGAAGACCGGCGTCAGGCCCTGCTGCAGGCGCATAATGCGGACATCTGCTTCCTTCGTCTGTGCCCCGCCCGGGCGTCCTTCTGCACGAATCTCGGCAATGGCCCGGTCAGTGAAGCCTTTGCGTTTGGCCTGGTAGAGGGTTTCCGCACTTAACGTCTCTTCACTGCGCAGCACATCCTCAAAGTTAATCAGGCCTTCAATCTTGGACAGGAACCACCAGTCTACGTTTGTGATATCCTGAATTTCCTGCAGTCCGCAGCCGCGGCGGAACGCTTCCGCTATCAGGAACAGACGCTCGTCATCGGGCTTCGCCAGGCGGGTGCGCAGCACGCTCTCTTCCAGCAGCTCGGCGCCCGGCAGACGGAAGCGGTGTACGCCGATCTCCAGGGAACGGATCGCTTTATGGATCGACTCTTCAAAGGTACGGCCAATCGCCATTACTTCTCCGGTCGCTTTCATTTGTGTGCCCAGCTTGCGGTTCGCGTAAATGAACTTGTCGAACGGCCAGCGCGGGATTTTGCTGACGATGTAATCCAGTGTCGGCTCAAAGCAGGCATAGGTCTGGCCGGTAACCGGATTGACGATCTCATCCAGCGTGTAGCCGAGGGCGATTTTGGCCGCCATCTTGGCAATCGGATAACCGGTCGCTTTCGAGGCCAGTGCCGAGGAGCGGCTTACCCGCGGGTTTACTTCAATGACATAATATTGGTAGCTCTGCGGATCAAGCGCGAACTGAACGTTGCAGCCGCCTTCGATATTCAGCGCACGGATAATCTTCAGCGAAGCGCTGCGCAGCATCTGGTATTCGCGGTCTGAGAGTGTCTGGCTCGGCGCTACGACAATACTGTCTCCTGTATGTACACCAACAGGATCAAAGTTCTCCATGTTGCAGACTACGATACAGTTGTCATTCGCATCACGCATCACTTCATATTCTACTTCCTTCATGCCGGCGATACTCTTCTCCACCAGACATTGGCCGATCGGGCTGTAACGGATCCCCGCTTTGACCGTCTCGCGCAGCTCTTCCGCGTTGTCGCAAATTCCGCCGCCTGTCCCGCCCAGGGTATAAGCCGGACGTACAATCAGCGGAAAGCCGATTTCCTCCGCAAAGCTCATAGCTTCCTCAACCGTTGTAATGATCATGCTTTCCGGTACCGGCTGTTCCAGCTCACGCATCAGATCCCGGAACAAGTCGCGGTCTTCTGCTTTTTCGATGGACTCCAGCTGGGTTCCGAGCAGCTTCACGTTCTCCGCCTCCAGCACGCCGGCACGGGCCAGCTCAACTGCCATATTCAGGCCGGTCTGACCGCCCAGCGTCGGCAGAAGGCCATCCGGACGCTCCTGGCGGATAATGGCCGTTACGAATTCGAGTGTAATCGGTTCGATGTAGACCTTATCAGCCATATTGGTATCCGTCATAATCGTGGCCGGGTTGCTGTTGATCAGTACAACCTCAACGCCTTCTTCTTTCAGCGCCTGGCAGGCCTGGGTTCCCGCATAGTCAAACTCAGCGGCTTGCCCGATGACGATCGGGCCGGAGCCGATGACGAGAATTTTTTTAAGCTTATCGTTCTTTGGCATGTTATAGAGCTCCTTTCACGGCTTCAAGCTTAGTAGTAGGTTTCGGTGCCGTGATTCTGGCATTTGCCGCAAGCTGGGCCTGGCGTGAGCCGGCAGGTGTCTTCGCTTTGTGGTCGGCAATCATTTGCAGGAAACGGTCGAACAAATAGCTGCTGTCATGCGGTCCCGGCGCTGCTTCCGGATGGTATTGCACCGAAAATGCAGGGTAACGGGTATGTTTTAAACCTTCAATGGTCTTATCATTGTTGTTGATGTGTGTCACTTCCAGCTCCGTGCTCTGTACAGATTCATCATTAACGGTGTAGCCATGGTTTTGTGAAGTGATGAAGCAGCGTCCGCTTTCCAGCTCCTTGACCGGATGGTTCCCGCCGCGGTGGCCGAATTTCAGCTTCTCGGTGTCTGCGCCGCAAGCCAGAGCGAACAATTGGTGACCCAGGCAGATGCCGAAGATCGGATATTCACCGAGCAGCTCGGAGATCGTCTTCACTGCATAAGGCACATCCTTCGGGTCCCCAGGGCCGTTGGACAGCTGGATACCGTCCGGGTTCAGACGGCGGATTTCGTCCGCAGTCACATCATGCGGCACTACAACCACGTCGCAGCCGCGGCTGTTCAGCTCGCGCAGGATACCGGTCTTTGCGCCGTAATCAACCAGCACGATCCGCTCTTTGGTTCCCGGGCTGCTGTAAGTCTTAGTTGTAGAAGTACGGGCAACCTGGTTGCGCAGCTCTTCAATCGTTGTATCTCCCATCATTTCCATCAATTCTTCCACACGTTTATTCGATGTGGTCAGGATGGCTTTCATGGTGCCGTAGTGGCGGATAATGCGGGTCAGCATCCGGGTGTCGATCTCGCTGATGCCGGGAATGCCATATTCCTTCAGCAGATCATCAACGCTATATTCAGCACGCCAGTTACTTGGCACTTCCTCATGGCGGCGCACAACAAAGCCGTGTACAAACGGACGCACAGATTCGAAATCATCGCGGGTGATGCCGTAGTTTCCGATCAGCGGATAGGTCATGGTAACGATCTGCCCACAATACGAAGGATCTGACAGCACCTCCTGATATCCTGTAATCCCTGTGTTAAATACAACCTCGCCTGTCATTTCGCCTTCAGCGCCAAATGCGGTGCCTGTAAAAAGCGTTCCGTCCTGTAGCAGCAATCTCGCCTGCATTCCCTTCCACTCCTTCTTGTTTCTGTAGTCTGATTCTATGCCTTGCATCACTAGCGGAGTGTACGCGCCAAAATGCCGCCGTAGGTTCACCTGCTCCATACAGCGGGCATTTTCGTCCCACCAGTTCGTTAATTACGCTTTAGTCCATACCTCTTTGCCGTCAACCCAGGTCTTAACCGGCCAGCCCTTAAGCTTCCAGCCGGTGAAAGGAGTATTGCGTCCTTTGCTGGCAAAAGCAGCCGGGTCCACCACTTGCTCTTCGTTCAGATCAATCAGTGTTAAATCGGCAGGTGCTCCTACCGCAAGGCTGCCTGTATTCAGCCGGAACACGCGGGCCGGATCAGCAGTCATCCGCTGTACCAGCAGGGACAGATCCCATTTGCCTGTAGCCACAAAAGCGGTATACAGCAGCGGGAAGGCTGTCTCGAAGCCGACGATGCCAAACGGTGCAAGCTGCATGCCCTTGGCCTTTTCTTCTTCACTGTGCGGCGCATGGTCGGTTACGATAATGTCCAGTGTGCCGTCCAGCAGGCCTTCAATACAGGCTTCCACATCGCGGCGCGAGCGCAGCGGCGGGTTCATTTTCCAGTTGGCATCAAGCCCTGGAATGTCTTCCTCTGAGAGCAGCAAATGATGCGGACACACCTCAGCGGTCACTTTGATACCGATTTGCTTAGCCTGGCGGATCAGCCGCACCGATTGCTCCGTGCTGACATGGCACACATGGTAGTGGACCCCTGTCGCTTCGGCGAGCAGAATATCGCGTCCGACATGAATGGCTTCCGACTCATTAGGAATTCCCTTCAGTCCGTGCTTCGTTGCGAAAGTGCCTTCGTTGACCGCGCATCCTTCCACCAGTGAATCATCCTCACAGTGGGCGATGACCGGCATATCTAAGTCTGCTGCAAGCTTCATTGCATTCTTCATCATTTGGGCGGTCTGTACGCCTACACCGTCATCGGTAAAGCCAATCGCTCCGGCTTCCTTCAAAGCGGCAAAGTCCGTCAGCTCGCGGCCAAGCTCATTTTTGGTGATCGCCGCATAAGGCAGCACTTTAACGAGTCCGGCTTCACGCGCTTTGTCTTTGACAAGCTCCACGATCTCCGGGGTGTCTGTCACCGGGCGGGTGTTCGGCATGCAGGCGATGGTGGTAAATCCGCCCTTGGCCGCCGATAGCGCACCGGTTGCAATCGTTTCTTTATGCTCAAAGCCAGGCTCGCGCAGATGCACATGCATGTCAATCAGGCCGGGAACCAGCAGCTTGCCTTCAGCTTCTACAATCTCTGCAGATGCATCAGCAGCAGGCAGATCACTTTCGATCGCTGTAATCATTCCGTCCTGAACTACGATATGCTTGGTTTCCAGTTCGCCTTCTTTGTTCAATACGCTGGCGTTTTTAATGATCACTGTCATGATTCTCCTTTTGCCCGCAAGCCGCAGCTGCAAGCTCTCTCGTTATTATATAATAAAAATTCATCTTTGTGTATATTTATTAATACATTTATGTCAGGTTTTTATAAGTTCCCCTCCGGTTACAGAAGCGCCCGTTCCATCACGGCCATTCTGACCGGCACCCCGTTTGCCATCTGCGGGAAGATCCGCGACTGGCTGCTCTCCACTACTGCATCGTCAATCTCCACATTCCGGTTAACCGGCGCCGGATGCATGATGATCGTATTCTTGTCCAGTTTCGCCGCGCGCTCCTCGGTAAGTCCATACTGCTTGCGGTACTCTTCGGCTGACTGCAGGATGCCCGTGGCATGGCGCTCCAGCTGCACGCGCAGCATCATTACCACATCGGCCTTCAGTGCCTCCTCCATGGTTACATAAGGTGCGTACTGCGACAGTTCCGGGGCCTTCATACTGTCCGGTGCACAGAACTGCACCTTCGCCCCCAGCTTCGTCAGTCCCCAGAGGTTCGAGCGCGCTACGCGGCTATGCATAATGTCTCCTATAATGGATACTTTCAGGCCCTTCAGCTCGCCAAAATTTTTGGTCATCGTATACATGTCCAGCAGCGCCTGCGTCGGATGCTCGTTGTTCCCGTCCCCAGCATTAACCAGCGGTATGGATACCTTCTCCGACAGCTGCTGCAGGACACCCGCAGGCTTCAAACGCACAACTCCGGCGTCGATCCCCATCGATTCCAGTGTACGGACTGTATCGTAGATCGACTCGCCTTTTTCTACACTGGAAGCCGCCGCTGTGAAGTTCAGCACCTGGACCCCCAGGCGTTTCTCGGCCATTTCAAAGGAAAAGCGGGTACGCGTGCTATTCTCAAAAAACATATTGGCTACAAAGTGTGACTTCAGCACCGGGTTCAGCTTCTCGCTCTGATTGTCCCAGTAGGCCGTTCTGTTCAAAAGCTGTAAAATCTCTGTCCGGTCCAGCTCCTTAACCCCCAGCAGACTGCGTTCCTTCACCTTGGTTGCTGTCATCATTGTTATCGTTCCTCCCGGTTCGAAATAATGTAAACCTCATCTCTGCCGTCATATTCCGTCAGCGCCACTTCGATTTGCTCATGTCTGGAGGTAGGTACGTTTTTGCCAATGTAGTCCGGCCGGATCGGCAGCTCGCGGTGTCCGCGGTCGGCCAGGACAGCTAGCTGGATCATCCGCGGCCGTCCGCAATCCATCAGTGCATCCATTGCAGCGCGGATCGTACGGCCGGTATAGAGCACATCGTCGAACAAAATCACTTTTTTGTCACGGATGCCGCTGGTGCCGGAGGGAAGTGTCACATTGCTCTCCACGACCGCCCGGTCCATGGCTTCCCGGTTATCGCCGCCTTCGCGGTCATCCCGGTAATGCGTAATGTCGAGCTCTCCCCAAGGGATATCAACACCCTCGATCTCCTTGATCCGTTCCGCGATCCGCTGTGCCAGGTACACCCCGCGTGTGCGGATACCGATCAGCAGGCAATTCTCAATCCCTTTGTTCTTCTCCAAAATCTCATGTGCAATGCGCGACAGCGCCCGGCGAATTGCCGTCTCATCCATAATTACATTCTTCTCGGTATACATTATCTGGCCATCCTCTCGCTTGTACGCCCGTTCAAGCTCCCGGAAATCAAAAAACTCCTTGCCCGAAGCAGGCAAGGAGTGAAATCCGCAGATTACAAAAGATGGCGTGTCCGCGCGCATAAAAAGGCCCTCCGTACTCATACGGATTCCTTCCTAAGTCGCGAACCTCGATTCACGTTACCTTGCCAGCCTCACGGGACTGAATTAAAGGCGCATATTCATTTAACAGAATTATGACAGAAGTTGAGGCGGGTGTCAAACTGGGAAAGATTTCTTTGGATTAGTGGGGGCGTGGTAAGGTGATGGGTGATTGGGAGTGCTGGTTAGGTGATGGGCGCTGCTGCGGGGTTTTGGACTTCCGGCCGCTGTTGTCTCCAGATTTATTTGAATTGATCCGCATAGCGGATAAAATCTGGAGACAAAGGCGGACGCTACCGCTCCTACAGTTCCAAAATCCCCTCCGCGCTTCCACCTAACCGAAACCTTTCCCAGTTCGGAGGAGAAGGGCAGAAGGGGCATAACGGCTGGGCTGGGCTCCCAGCGTTACCGGCACAAAAACAAAAACAAAAACAAAAGCAAAAGCAAAAGCAAAAAGCAAAAAGCAAAAACAAAAGCAAAAGCAAAAAGCAAAAAGCAAAAACAAAAGCAAAAGCAAAGGATATCAGCGGCAAAAAGCTCGCCAGCTTTTTTAATCAAGCCTCCCGCACAGGATGCCGCAGAATCGTCTTCAGCTTGGCAGTCTCTGTTTTACGGGGGTCAGAGAGGTATATTTCATGATGCCGTCTGGCATCTGACAGATCGCACAGCAGATCATGCGCTGCGATGTAGCTGTTCATTTTGGCAACGGTTGCGGGCTCGTCGTCAAAGCTGCCGATATGCATACACTGCACGCATAGTCCCTCTGTGAATGTTACAAGTCCAGCCTTGGAGACATCAACCTGCGGCTTTTTCCGTTTCACTGCCTCAACCGCGGCGTCAAATACTTGTTCATTCACGAAATCAGGCTGGCGGATCATAGCTGTCCAGCTGAACGTATCCTTGCTCGTGAGGTCCACTCCCCGAAGCCCCTCCTGCCACCACAGCCCCTCCAGCGGGGGCACCACATACTCAAAATAGCCGTGCGGCGCTGGCCCGTTTTTGGGTGACATTTTAATCGTATAGGATAGGGCATATAGCGTCTCCACTGCCTTTTGATATTCGCCCTCCGGATCATTCGGGTTGCCGTACCCGTTTACCTGAATAAAGGACATCGCCGGAACATCAATGATGCCAGGCTCAGTCTTTGGCTGATACAGCTCTTTATTGGTTTTTTTATAATCAATTTTCTCCATATTTACTCCCCTTTGAATGTGTCTAAATTGCTTTATATTTCTATTCTATCAGCCCTAAATAGACATCTGTATGTCATATTCCAAAGAGGGCAGGAAATTCAGCCTTCACTTCCTTTTTTACTCTTCCCACCCCGGTCTGCTATGATGAATTCGGAGGCGACGGATGATGAACATGGAGCTAATAACAACTGAACATTGGGATGATAGGCTGTGGAGATCCATCGAGCCGGTATACCGTGAGGCTTTTCCCAGCGGAGCGAAACCGGAAGGCATCCTGCGCAGTATGCTGGACCGGGGAATTGCCTATATCCATGCAGGGCTTATAGATGGACAAACAGCCGCAATGGCTGTAACGGGAATGGTTGATGGCGCGGAAGGGAAACGTCTTATTATAGATTATCTGGCGGTCAGCCGGGAGCTGCGCGGCCGGGGAGCCGGGACGGTGTTTCTGGATCTGGTCATAGACTGGGCAAAAGAAACTAATAACGTACTTGGCGTCATTATAGAGGCAGAATCGGGGAGCTCGGAGACTCATGCACAGCGTATTCACTTCTGGGAGAAAAACGGCTTCATCCTAACCCCTTATGTGCACCAGTATATCTGGGTTCCGGAGCCGTATCAGGCCATGCTGAAGCCGCTGGAGCAGAGCGTACATTTGGAGGATCAAGGTGAGTCCCTGTTCCGCTATATTAATAATTTCCACAAAAAAGCCTACCGTCCGTCCTCCAAATAAACCGGAGCAGAGAGGATACGTGTGGCTTGGGCTCATTAGAAGCTGGTTCACAATAGGGTAAAAGCTTATGCAAAAAAAGCCGCCGCAGTGAAAACTGCGGCGGCTTTAGTATTAAAATTCGAATTCAACGTCGCTCAGACGTCTTTGAATTTCGGAGATTACACGTTTCTCTTCTTCCTCGCCTTTGGCTACGAAAGTAACGGAGAAGCGTACGAATGCGCCTGCATCGTCCCAAGGTACGGTGGAAATCAGCTTCTCACGGATCAGGAACTGCGAGAAATCTTCACCGGATTCAAAGCGGCGTCCGCCTTTAACCCCTTTAGGTGCAGCTACATACAGGAAGAACGAGCCCTTCGGTTTCTCGGCTTTGAAGCCCAGGCTGTTCAGCGCATCCACAAGCATATTGTGGCGGCGGGAATACTTGGCAGCAATGGCTTCGGTGATCTGCGGATTCGCCAGACCGTAAGCGGCAGCCTTTTGAATCGCAATGAACTGACCGGAGTCATTGTTGTCCTTCACGTCGCTGAATGCCTTCACAACCAGCGGATTGCCGGCTACAAACCCGATTCTCCAGCCAGTCATGTTATAGGACTTGGAGAGGGAGTGCAGTTCTACGCCGACATCCTTCGCACCCGGAACGGACAGGAAGCTCAGCGGCTTCACGCCATCATAAGTCAGGGCTGCGTAAGGCGCGTCATGGATGACTACGACATTATATTTTTTGGCCCAGTCAACAACGGCGCTGAAAAATTCAGGCGTTGCGCTTGCGCCGGTAGGGTTGTTCGGATAGTTCAGGTAGAGCAGCTTCGCCTTGCGGGCGATGTCTTCCGGAATGGAGTTCAGGTCAGGCAGGAAGTTGTTTTCCTTCTTGAGTTCCACGGTGTAGACTTGTCCGCCTAAGTATTTGGTGTGGGTGCCCAGTACCGGATAACCCGGAATGGTCATGATTGTGATATCGCCCGGATTGATGAAGCAGGAAGGCAGCATCGCCAAAGCCGGCTTCGAACCGATGGAGTGCACCACTTCGTTTACTGGATCAATGCCGTCAACCTGGAATACTTCCTTCAGGTAAGCGGCAGCCGCTGCTTTGAATTCAGGAATCCCGTTATCGGAATAACCGCGGTTTTCTTCTTTGGCGGCTTCAAGGGCAAGCTTGGCGACAATGCCTTCATCAGCCATTTCATCCGGTTCGCCTACGCCCATGTCAATCAATTCAATGTTAGGAAAATCCTGCTTCGCCGAAGCTTTAGCGCGTTTGATTTTCTCGAATTTATAAATGTTAGTATCTTTGCCGTAGTTTGCGCCGCCGATGCGGTCTGCAAAATTAGTCTGAATGAAGGTGTTCTGATATTGTTCAATACTCATAATCTTGTTCTCATCTCCTGGCATTTTTTGTAACCCATGATTGAATATCTTTACATCTTATATCCTAAATATGAAGGAAATCCGCCTTCAAAACCATGGATTTATCATCACTTCATTTGTACTTATCTGCTGCGCAGTGTAAACAGCACTTCTTCCATATCTGCAGGAATCGGTCTGCTATATTCAATATACTGCCCTGTCGAAGGATGCACGAAGCCCAGTACAGCGGCATGCAGAGCCTGTCCAGCCATGGTGATCCCTTTACTGCGCCCGTATACCGGATCCCCGACCAGCGGGTGGCCGATAAACTTCATATGCACACGGATCTGGTGTGTACGCCCCGTCTCCAGCTGCAGCTCCAGCAGGGTACAGTCGCCAAAGCGCTCCAGCACGGTAAAATGCGTCACCGACCGCTTGCTGTTCTTCTCCGTTACCGTATATAGCTTACGGTCATGGGGATCGCGGCCAATCGGCGCGTCCACAGTTCCCTTGTCATGCGAAAGGTTACCGTGCACTACAGCGATATAGCGGCGCGTTACGCTGTGCTCTTTAAGCTGGGCTGCGAGGGATGCATGGCTGGCATCATTTTTGGCAGCCATAATCAAGCCAGAGGTGTCCTTATCGATGCGGTGTACAATGCCCGGGCGGATCTCGCCGTTAATGCCGGACAGATCCTTGCAGTGATACATCAGCGCATTGACCAGGGTGCCCGAAGGATGTCCTGCTGCCGGATGGACAACCATGCCGCGCGGCTTGTTGACAACAATGACATCGCTGTCCTCATAAACCACGTCCAGCGGTATATCTTCCGCCACCAGATCGGTCACCTCCGGTTCTGGAACAGTAACCGCCACAACATTGCCTTCACTCAGCTTATAATTCGCTTTTACAGGAGCGCCGTTTACAGTAACATGTCCGCTGCTGATCCACAGCTGCACCTGAGAGCGGGAAATATCCTCGTCCCATGATTCCGTAATGTATTTATCGATCCGTTCCTTTGCATTTTCAGCTGTAACCGTCCATTCGATG
>CAKMKL010000232.1 GCA_927443375.1 uncultured Paenibacillus sp.
TGGGCGTTACGCCGTGGCTGCTGCTCGTGTATATCTATACGCTGGATACATCAATCGGGGTCATCCTGACCTTAACGATGCCGATCATCATCGTCTTTATGATTCTGATCGGGATGACGGCCCGCAAGCAGATGGACCGCCAGCTGAAATCGTACCGGACGTTGTCCAACCATTTTGTGGATTCGCTGCGGGGGCTGGAGACGCTGAAGTTTCTCGGACGCAGCCGCAGTCATAGTGAGAGTATTGCTGCTGTCAGCGACCGGTACCGCTCGGCTACAATGCGTACGCTGCGCGTAGCTTTTCTGTCTTCGTTCGCAATGGACTTCTTCACGATGCTGTCTGTTGCATCCGTCGCTGTAAGCCTCGGCCTGCGGCTGGTTAATGAGGAGATGACCCTGGTCACCGGGCTGACGATTCTGATTCTGGCACCTGAATATTTCCTGCCGGTTAGGCTGGTTGGTGCTGACTTCCATGCGACCCTGGACGGCAAAGAAGCCGGAGAAGCGATGAAGGATATCATCGACCGGGAAACCGTAAAGGCCGTGACTCTCGGGGCTGACGGTAACAAGACTGTTCAGCCGCTTCAGTCAGGGGCCTTCGGCTGGAAGCCGGACAGTGTGCTGAGACTTGAGCAGATAGGTGTCCAATATGAGGCGGATGGCATATCATCGCTGGCAGAAGTGAACCTGGAAGTGACAGGAGCCGTGAAGATTGGGATTATCGGGGAGAGCGGGGCCGGCAAATCAACGCTGGTCGATATTCTGGGCGGCTTCCTGCACCCTACCTCCGGAAACATCGTCATTAACGGGAACCGGGTCAGTGCGCTGACCGATGAGGAATGGCGCAGACAGACTGCGTATATTCCGCAGCAGCCGTATATTTTCAGCGGAACGCTTGCCGATAATGTACGGTTCTATTATCCGGAGGCAACTATGGAAGATGTTGCTGCGGTAGTGGAGGCGGCCGGTTTATCCAAGCTGGTCTCATCCCTTCCGAACGGACTGGATGAAATGATTGGCGGCGGCGGACGCTCAATCAGCGGCGGACAGGAACAGCGTGTTGCACTGGCCCGGGCACTGCTGAGCAGCCGTCCGGTGATGCTGCTTGATGAGCCGACGGCCCATCTTGATATTGAGACTGAATATGAGCTTAAGGAAACGATGCTTCCGCTGTTTGAGGGGAAACTTGTGTTTCTGGCAACCCACCGGCTGCACTGGATGATGGACATGGATCTGATCGTCGTAATGCAGCAGGGTCAGGTGGCCGAGACCGGTACGCACCACGAGCTGATCGAGCTCAAGGGTGCCTATTATGAGCTTATTCAAAGTCAACTGGAGGGAATCCATTGAAACGTGAAGGATGGTTTGCTCCCTATGCTTCTGCTTATTTCTGGCGGTTTCTGCTGATCATTGCCCTGGGGGCGCTGACGATCTTCTCGGCCTCGTCTCTGATGTACACCTCGGGCTTCCTGATCTCCAAAGCCTCCATACCGCCGGAAAATATTCTAATGATCTATGTGCCGATTGTCGGCGTGCGCACCTTCGGGACAAGCCGCGCTGTGATCCACTATGTGGAGCGGCTGGTAGGTCATGATACCATTCTGCGGATTCTCTCGAAGATGCGTATCCGGCTGTACAACATTCTCGAGCCGCAGGCGCTCTTCCTGTCTTCGCGCTTCCGCACCGGAGATATTCTCGGGATGCTGGCGGACGACATTGAGTATCTGCAAAATGTATATTTGCGTACTGTATTTCCGAGTATCATCGCACTGCTGATTTATGCGGCAGCGGTAATTTCACTGGGTACGTTCGATTTGGCTTTTGCCTTCTTAATGGGGCTATATATGCTGGTGCTGGTAGTCGTGCTGCCGCTGATCTCGCTGCTGCTGACGCAAAGCCGCCAGCGGCAGGTGAAGCAGGAGCGCAACCGGCTCTACCAGAAGCTGACCGATGCCGTGCTCGGGATGGGTGACTGGATGATCAGCGGACGGCAGGCGCAGTTCGTGGCAACCTATGAAGCGGATGAGGCAAAAGTCGCCCGCACCGACGGGGCGCTGCGCAGCTGGTCGCGCCTGCGGATGTTCATCGGCCAGGCCGTTGTTGGACTTGGCGTGCTGTCGATGCTCTACTGGGCGGCAGGACAATTTGCGGACGGCGCCATTGCCGGGACGCTGATTGCAGCGTTCGTGCTGGTAGTGTTCCCTGTAGCGGATGCCTTCCTGCCGGTCTCCGAGGCCGTCGAGAAAATTCCGCAGTACCGCAACTCTCTGGAACGCTTGAACGGTGTAGAAGCGGCGAAGGATGCTGTGCCCCATGCAGCGGCAGAAGCCAAGAGTGCAGAGGCTGCGGCGCTGGCCGCCGCTGCCGTAAAGAAGATTCAAACATCCGGTCAGACTCATATCGAATTGAAGTCTGCAGGATACCGCTATGCAGCGGGGGATGACTGGTCAATCCAGAATCTTACCCTCGACATTCCGCAGGGCCGGAAGATTGCGGTCATCGGCCGCAGCGGAGCCGGCAAATCCACGCTGCTGAAAGTCGTGCAGGGCGTGATCACGCCAACTGTCGGCTCGGCAACGATTAACGGAGTGGACGCAGCCGCTTACGGTGAGCAGATTCCGCAGCTCATTGCCGTGCTGAATCAGAGCCCGCATCTGTTCGACACTACGGTGGCGAACAACATCCGGCTCGGTGACCCGGAAGCCTCGGAGGAAGCGGTCAAGCAGGCGGCAGCCCTGGCGAAGCTGGATACGCTGATCTCTTCGCTGCCCGAAGGCTACAACACTCCGGTACGCGAGGCCGGGCAGCGCTTCTCCGGCGGCGAACGCCAGCGGATGGCCCTGGCCCGGATTCTGCTGCAGAATACACCGGTGGTTGTACTTGATGAGCCGACGGTAGGCCTTGACCCGCGCACGGAGCGCGAGCTGCTGGCTACCATGTTCGAGGCGATGGCAGGCAAGACGCTGATCTGGGTCACACATCATCTGGTAGGCGCAGAACAAATGGATGAAGTGATTTTTATGGAGAACGGCCAGGTGGAAATGCGCGGCACCCATGCCGAGCTAATGGACAGGGAACCGCGCTACCGCAAGCTGTATGAGCTGGACCGGCCAAGCGCGTTTATGAGTGCAGCCCCCGGGGAATGAATATAGAACACCAAAAAGCTCTTTCTGTCTCGTTGTGGACAGAGAGAGCTTTATTAATTTTAAGAATCTATATGCTTTACGTTTCTTCCTGTTATAGACCGTACCGTTCCACTACCCAATCTTTAAACATAGCGTAGTCCTTCTCCACCTGGCTGGCATAGCCGTAAGCCCACTCTGCGAGATAACGGGCAAAGGCAGCAGGGTCTGGCCCCATGGCATTGGAAATCTCCTGCTCGCTATGATAGGCAAGGATTCCTTTGTCGACATCGGCATCAGCGCGGGCATGCATTTTGGCGGTCAGACTGCCCATTACCTCCAGCACCCGGATCAGTTCCCTTGAGTCTGTAATATCCTCTAGCTTGAGTCTTTTTTTGTACGGGGAACGCTCCCTGACATAGAAGTCCCGGCCGCCCAGCGTCAGGAAGCCAAGGTAGGGATCAGCTTTGTGGTGCATGGCCTGCTGGGTAGCGGATACCCGTTTGCCCTGATGGGTAAAGGCTTGCCAGAACGACTCCGAATACGGCATGAAATAGGCCGGAACCGGCGCACGGACCTCTTTTACCTCCAGAACGGTATCATCCTCGCCAGCCTGCTCCAAACCGCCCTCAATTAGAATATAATAGCGGTCCAGCCCAATCGATGCCGTTCCCGAACCGCGTTTGACGGCAATGTCCTTGATCCGGAAATGCTCCTCATTCAGACTGCGTGTGACCCACCGCTTCGGCTTCAGCGCCAGCCATGCCGGGCTGGTGATTTTCCCCGGCTCACTGCTGGCGATCTTCGTCTCCCGCACCGTGGGGCGGATCATCGACCGCTACGGCAATGCCGGAATCTTACGCTTCGCACCGCTGCTGGTGCTGGCGGCAACCGTTCTGTTCGCCTTCTTCGCCGGACAGTCCTGGATTGCCGTCATGCTGGTCTACATGATTATGAGTCTGTCCTTTACCGTGCTGTCCAGCAGCGTATCGAATGAAATCTCGCGGATTCTGCCTTCTTCGCAGATCGGCTCCGGCATGGGGCTGTTCCAGCTGCTGCAATTCTTCAGCGGAGCGTTCAGCGTGGCGATGGCCGCCAGCGCCCTGGAATGGCAGCGCGGACTGCCGCTCTCTACGGCCTACTCCAACATCTACTGGGGGCTGTCGATTGCCGCTCTAATTGCCATCGTTTCAGCAGTTGCCTACCGGCGCGGCAGCAACCGCAGCAGCTCGCTAGCCGATATGGCGGATGCTGCAGACGCCTAATCTCCCATCCTGCCGAATACATCCGCTACTACCAAAACACCCTGCAGACCGCTCTCACGGCTGCAGGGTGTTTTTAAGTTACAGCAGTCCTTTAGACTACCAGATATTCCGCATTCTTCTCACATTCCGCACATTTCGCCGGCGGGTCCCAGTCCGAGAACTCGGTCTCCTTCAGATCCACAACATCCGGTGCATCCTCGTACTCGTCCACAAATTTGTCGATAGCCAGCTCTACGTGTTCCTTACACACTACGTACATTCAATCAAGCATCCCTTTCTGTGCCGCTGCGGTGTATACTTCTACTACTGTTCTACCACACTTCCCCGTAAAAAGGAACCTTCCGCAGCGTAAAAATCCAGCTTTATTCCCGTCCCGTAAACTTCGTGATATCCCCGGCAATCAGCATGAGCGCATCCTGCCAGAACGCCAGGGACTGTACATCAATATCCATCAGCTTCGCGGCATCTGCGATATTCCGGGTACTGGTTGCCGAGAGGAACTGCTCATAGCGGCTTACGAAGTCAGCTCCCCGCTTCTTGTACTCTGCAAAGAGCCCCTTGGAGAACAAAAGCCCGAAGGAATACGGGAAGTTCAGGAATTCATTACCTGACATGTA
>CAKMKL010000233.1 GCA_927443375.1 uncultured Paenibacillus sp.
TTGAAATCTCTCAAACGCCGCTTGGCGGGAAAAACATAGATTTAAAGAACTTGTGAAAATGCGTCGCTGCGAGGAAATTTTGGGCTTCCGATCGCTGTTGTCCTCCGATTTCTTTGATTGAACCGCCCATTGCGGTTGAAATCGGAGAACAGCCAATGCTTCCGATGCGAGCTTTCCTGCGGAAAGCTTTCAGGCGAACGCTAACGCTTCTCCAGCTCCAAAATTCCTCTCCGTTCCGTAGATTCACATTACGGTTAAATCTGAAAAAGCACGCCGCTGAAGCAGCGGCTTTTGAAACGGGGCGGGGCAGGGACGGGCGAGTCTATTGAATGGACTCGCCGGAATAGCTATAGTTGCTCACGCACCGGTCAACTATAATGGGAATAACTCCAACAAATTGGCTGCGTATTTCCAATAATCATAATTTAGTTGGAAAAACTCCATTAATATCGCGTAAAAATAGCCATTCAGTCAACAAGGCGGAGAATTAATTGGACAATTTCCTGCTAGACAGCAATCCTTCTAAATATAATGCATAAACTATAGTTCAGGACGTATAACGGACTTTTAATGATAGGTTACCTACCAAATTATCTTTAGCTCACCGTGCGCGGACGCTCCATCCGGCCAATACCGGGCATATGCAGGCTGGACCACTCCGGATGGAAATGATCAAGGCGGGTGACGACAATGGTCATGTCATCATGGATCTCATTGCCCTGATACCGGATTACCTTATCCAGCAGCTCGTCGGCCATATCCTGGGGATCATCGCCCTCAAGCTCCTGAATCAGCCGTTTCATCCATATCTCTTTATTAACGGCATATCCGGGCGCATCATAAATACCATCGGTCATCATAATGAGAATATCGCCCGGGCGCAGCTGCATGCTGATCAGATCGACCTCAATATCTTTTATAATCCCGATGGGCAGGTTGCTTGAAGTAATAGGAATGACCTCGCTGCCCCGGCGGATAAAGCTCGGTGCAGAAGCAATTTTCATAAAAGTCGTCTGCGCCGAATACTGGTCTATCAGCGCCATATCCACCGTCGCATAGAATTCGTCCGGTGAACGCAGCAGCAGAATGGAATTGACGGATTTCACGGCCAGCTTCTCGTCCATTCCCGATTGCAGAAGCTTCTCCAGCATCGACAGCGCAGCGCTGCTCTCCATCCGGGCACGCTCGCCATTCCCCATCCCGTCACTAATGGATACCGCAAAGGTGCCATTGCCCAGCTCCATTGTGCTGAAGCTGTCGCCGGAGAGCAAATCTCCTCCCTTAGCCGCACCGGCCACTCCGGTGCTCACTTCATAAGCCTTCGCCGAGCCGAACGTGACCATGGACAATCCCTCACGCGGATGGACTGCCGTTTCACTGACGACGGCAATGTTCTCCTCCAGAATGTCAGAGAGCAGCGGGGCGATCATTTTACGGCACTCATCAAATCCCCGAGTATAAGCATGGACTACCTCAATCTCTACCCGTCCGGGATCAAGACTGAGAATCTCAATGCTGTGAATGGACAGTCCCAGCTTCTCCAGTGCTTCACGGATCTGGCTTTCCTGCCGGTACATAGCCTGCCCCTCACGTTTAATCTCTTTGGCCAGATCCTCCATCACCTGGGAGACGCCGGATAACTGCTCCGCAACAAATTGGCGGCTGTCGTATATTTGTCTTTTCCAGCGCATATCATGCTGGTAAAGATCATATTGGCCTTTCATGACCTCCAGCACCTCGGCCGTCTTGCCGCAAATCCGGTTCCACTCCGGAGGAAGCTGGGCGGCCGTTATATCGGGGCACTCTTCTACCGTAGTCATCATATCTGTCATGTATCTGTAGGTCTGATAGAACTTGGCATCCCAGCAGTGGGTCCGGCGGATGCAGCCGGCGCAGGCGCCTTCGGTTACGGTGCTCATGAAATCCTCCATTTCACGATCCGTCTTCCCCGCTTCCCCGGCCCGGGGAATTTGGCCGAAGCTGCTGGACAGCTGCTGGAATACTTGGGAAAACTGCGTAACCCGGTCTGCCGTAATATCCCTTACTCTACGGGCATATTCATGCTGCGACCGGCTGTGATCGGCAGTGCCCGGTACATATTTGGCAATGGCAGAAATAATGCCTTTAGGTGTGAGAAGAAACAACAGCACAGCTGCACAGGTCTCCCAGGTTGAGGCCATTACATCTCCCGGGCCGAGAAAATAAACGGACAGAATGGTTGATCCGAGCAGCATTCCCATGGATACGGCCCCTTTGCGCCCAGACTGCATCATACCGGCCAGCATGCCCGAGAAGGCAAGCAGGCTCATTTGGTAGATAGCCCCGATATCGGCAAGACTGAGAATTAGGCCCGTCACTACCCCAACGGCAGCACCCAGTGGAGCACCGCCGGCCAGCGCAAACAGCAAAATGAGGTACCGGGATAATATATGTTCGAGCGACAATCCGTTTACGGTCCAGCCTACAAGACCGGTCATTACGGAAGCGAGCAGAATAATCAGGCATAGGATCTCATCACTGCGCAGCGCCCGGCTTTTCTGCTTAAACGTAAAGAGCGGAAGCGCCTGCAAGAACACTAGCGTCAGCACAAACCCGAGAAGTGCATCAATGACGGACATCATCAGCGGATACCAGGCGATGGACGGCCCAATTACCACCCGGAACAGGCCGACCATAAACGAGGATACGAATACCATCAACGGTGCATAAGAGAGGTCTACGCGCTGAAAGTTCTCAAGCCCTTTATAGATCAAGAAGAAAATAATCAGTTCAGAAGCAACTACAACCGCACCGGGAAACGGAGTGAACAGACTGCCAAGAACGATAGCCGCGGCCACGGGCAGCATAGAGTCTCTCCGCATAAACACAATGACAGCAAAGTAAGCTGCAGCAAAGGGTGACAGCTCGTCCAAAATCATGGCCCGTCCCAACAGAAAGCCCATAAGACTCAGCAGCAGCATCCATTTCTTTACTGTGATAAGCTGGAAAAGCGGCTGCTTCATACCCCAGTTCTTAAACCGCATACTCCAGGCTTCTTCCTTCTGCGCCTTGTCCTTGCTTCCAGCTTTGGCCCACTCCGGCAAATTCACCACATTGCTTTTATTCATTTCCTTTGCACCACCCGTTTAAGAATTTATGGTTCTCATTATAAGCGGGCGGTTCTATTAAAGTTTGTCAGAAACAGAGAGCGGCGCTCAAGAAATTTCCGACAAAAAAGCCTGCGCCGACATTTTATGGAAATTCAGAGTCATCCCTTACAGGTCAGCGGATTGATAGACTTTAAGATTGTGCTCCTCTCAATGTTCGGAAAGCGCTAACGCGAACATTCGTCAGCGATTGCCCTGGAGTTATGTGAGATTGGCAAGGATGCTGTCGGCAATTTGTGTGCCGGCGACAAAAAAACCGCAAGGGGCAATTGCCCCCGCGGTTATTTATGATGTACAAGTATTGAATTATACGCGTTTAGCTCCACGGCCGCCGCGCTTTCCTTCTGTGTTCTTCTTGATCGAAGATATCCGTTCTTCGCTGTCTTTCAGGAAGCGTGACATTTTATCCTCGAATGAAGGTTTACCGGCTGCAGGCTTGAATGGACGCCCACCCCGTTCACGATTGTAACCACCACCGCCGCCGCCACCGGCGAGATCCGCCAGGCCCACATCTTCGTCGGAGCCCGCGGCGCCTCGAACTACACCTACGCGTGCGCCACGCCGGGCGAGACCCAGGTGGACTGGCGGATCTCGCCGGTGGCGGCGTCGATCACCGGCAGCGTGGGCCCGGCGTAGTCGATGAACAGCTTTTCGCCCGCGCGGTGCTGCTGGCGCATCGAACTACACCTACGCGTGCGCCACGCCGGGCGAGACCCAGGTGGACTGGCTGACGGCGTTGAGCCAGGCCC
>CAKMKL010000234.1 GCA_927443375.1 uncultured Paenibacillus sp.
CGAACGGGTAAATCAACGGTAATAATCCAGTTGTTTCCGCCACCGGCGGTCAGAGTAGGTAAATCAAAGGTAAACATACCGTTGTTTCCGCCGCCGGCGGGCCGAACGGGTAAATCAACGGTAAAAATCCCGTTGATTCCGCCGCCGGCGGGCCGAACGCCGTCTGTCTTTTCAAACTTGACAGCCCTTTCAAAGTATCGGTATGGTAGACTGGTCAGATTATAAGGAGGCTGGGAGAGATTTCAGGAGTTCTTGGTAATCATTTTATTACACAGATTGGGATTTTGGTGAATGATGTGGAAAAGGTCAGCGCGGCGTATGCGGAGTTTTTTGGGCTGGAGCAGCCGGAGATTATTATTACAGATACCGCCGGCATTGCCCAGACCCGATATAACGGGGGGCCGACAGAGGCGCGGGCGAAGCTGGCTTTTTTTGATATGGGGTCGCTGCAGCTGGAACTGATTGAGCCGGACCATCAGCCGAGCACATGGCGCGATTATCTGAATGAGCATGGTGAAGGCCCTCACCATATTGCTTTTGTAATCGAAGGCATGCAGGAAAAGATCATGCTGCTCGAGGGCAAGGGGTTCCCGCTCCAGCAAAAGGGTGAGTATACCGGCGGACGTTACGCTTATATGGATACCTTCAAGGAATTAAAGGTGCTTGTGGAGCTGCTGGAGAACGATAAGCAATAAACAATAAAACAGCCAGAGTAGCCTATATAGGGGGAGTTATGATGAATATTCTGATTACCGGTGCCGGACGCGGGCTGGGTGTGGAGCTGGTGGCTGAAGCACTGGAGCGCGGGCACGGCGTTATTGCCGGAGTCCGGCATCCTGAGCAGGAACAGCCGGAACTGGCGAAGCTTGCGGCCGCCTACGGAGATAAACTAACCGTGGCGAGGCTGGATGTGACGGACGAAGAGGGAGTAGCCGCACTGGCTGCAGAGCTGAAGGAGCAAGGACGGACACTCGGGGCTATTATTAACAACGCAGCGGTTCTAACCGCCCGTAACACACCGGTTGAAGTACTGGATCTGCAGGACATGCTGACTACTATGGACATTAATCTGTATGGACCCATCCGGGTAGTCAAGCACTTCCTGCCACTGCTCACCGAACTGAAACCCTCTGTCATTAATATTTCTTCGGAAGCAGGCAGTATCTCTAACGCCTATCCGGGAGACTATCCCTATTCCATCTCCAAAACAGCACTGAATATGTTTTCACAGCAGCTGCACGTCTATTTGCAGGATCGCGGAGTCCATGTGCTTAGTGTACATCCCGGCTGGATGCATACCGACATGGGCGGAGAAGAAGCACCGACCGATCCACGCCAGAGTGCCGGGGGTATTATCACCCTGATCGAGCAACGTAAGGCTCCGGAAGGTACCTTTAGGTTCGTGGATTATACCGGTAAGGATATGAAGATTTAAGTGACTTAGCAGGCCGCCTGATAAGGAAGAGCTGATTTCGGCAGAAAACCGTAATCAGCTTTTTTGGTTTCGGGCATTAGGAAAAATTCCCCAAAAAGCAGGAATGTTTATACTTTTGTATAATATTTAATATAAGCATTAAATAAAAGATATTGGAGGTATTCCTATGATTGAGTTAGTGGCAAGTTCACTAGAACAGGCCGGTGTATCGGCATCAGGCGTCGAACGGATTAAGGCTGCTGCCGCACAGATGGTGGAAGACAACATTACACCGGCACAAGTGATTGTTGCTGCCAGAAAGGGAGTTATTCTAGTACATCAAGCTGACGGAAAAACCGGACCTGAGCCTGAGGCAGCCGAATTAACAGTTAATACGTTATTTCCGCTCTGTTCCATCACGAAGCTGTTTACCGCAACGGCTGTGATGATGTTAGTTGAACGGGGGAAGGCAGGGCTGAACAGACCGGTTGTGGATTACATTCCAGAGTTTACAGGCGAGGGAAAATCCAAGGTGTGCGTGCATCATCTGCTGACCCATACCTCCGGATTAGACGGCGAGACAATACATTTACATGCACAGGCCAAGCGGGCTGAAGGAACGGAGTTACCTGCAAGCGCATCCAACCAGGATCCCGAGCTTCATGAATACTTGTATAGCGGTTATGATGCACCTCTTAGCTGTGAGCCGGGAACGGCGATGTCATATTGCGGGTACGGGTATGAACTGCTGGGAGAAATCATCCGGCGCGTCAGCGGCCAGGCTCATGACGAGTTCGTGCGGGAGAACATTTTGGAGCCGCTGGGGATGGAAAATACATACTATCGGGTGCCGCAGGAAGTACGGAGCAGAGTGGTAAGACGTGCACCTGAGGCGGCCTGTGCGGAGTGGACTGAAACCGAATACCAGCTGAATTCAGTATCTGCGGGCGGCGGGGCATACTCTACAGCAATGGATCTGGCCATCTTCGGCCAAATGTTTCTAAACGGCGGCATCTATAACGGGATACGGCTGCTTAGTCCGGTAACGGTGAAAGAAATGACCCGGAATCAGATTCCCGGTGTGTCCTCACAGTACAGAGATGAAGTGTTTCCAGAAGCGTACTGGGGGTACGGCTGGGCGGTCAACGGGACGAAACGGGATGGCGGAGATCTTTTTTCACCCGAAGCGTATTCGCACTGGGGCGCAGCCGGTCCCTTCCTTTGTGTCGATCCGGTTTACCAGACGGTAACGGTTCATTTATCGGTCGAGCTTGATCATCAGAAGCCGTTTAAGAATATGTATGCGGATTACTTCAATAATACGGTTCTTGCAGCAATCACAGAACTGTAGCGCACATTCAAACTCATTTTCGAAAAGTAAAGGCCCTCGGGATGATCCTGTGGGCTTTTTTGTTATATACGGCAAGAATAGAACAGATTCATTCGTCCACTTAAATAACTGGAAAATAGTTTGCCGAGCATCCCACCTTAACCTCAAGGTAAAATATACAGGATTGACGTCTCTTCAGGAGCCGCTATGCTAGTTGAAAGCAGTTTGTTTGGACGATAATTGTTTGTTTGTCAGGTTATCGTACATGATATATGGTCTTTTTGAGGTGGAAAATGGTTTATTGTGCAGTTTCGGATATACATGTAATACTAGGTGACATCGAAGGCGTTGCACACAAATGGCGAACCATTCGATGACAAGTTAAATAACATCATAAGGGGAAAGGTGATGAGAGAATGACAACAAGATGGTCTAAGAAATGGGCAGGCTCCACAACGGCGGTCGTATTAATCTCCTCTATGCTGTTATCCGCATGTTCTTCCAAGGAGGATACTGCCAGCGGGAATGCGGCGTCAGAATCATCCAAGCCTACTACATTAAAAGTAGAGTTGTTCGACCGGGGGAACTCCCCCGCCGGCTACACCATCACCGACAGTTATTTGACGAGGCTGGTGCAGGAGCGTTTTGGCAAGCCGAATAATATTGATGTCCAGTTCGTACCGGTGCCGCGTTCGGAAGAAATTCAGAAGCTGAATGTCCTGATGGCCAGCCAAAGTGAAGTGCCGGACATTGTGTTCACCTACGATTCAGGAACCTTCAACCGGTATGCGGAGCAGGGCGGTTTGACAGATCTTACGGACTTGCTGGAAAAGAATGCGCCGAACCTCAAGGAATTTCTGGGCGAGGACACGTTAGCCTACGGACAATATAAAGGCCAGCAATTTGCCCTTCCGGGCAGAAGACTTGTGCTGGGCAAATACGCCGGTTACATCCGCCAGGATTGGCTGGATAAGCTGGGATTGCCGGTGCCGCAGACAACAGATGAGCTCTACACTACACTCAAAGCAGTTAAGGATAAAGACCCCGGCAATACCGGCGGCAAGGTCATTCCATTTGGGATGAGCCTGGCGTCCGCTCAATATGAGCCGCTTCTTTGGTCCTTCATTGAGCCGCTCACGGATGAACAGAAGTATACCTTGACCCAGCAGCTGGGCTCCAATGATTATCCGACGCTGCTTCCGGGCTTCAAGGATGGTCTGAAATTCATGAACAAGATGTACAATGAAGGTCTGATCAGCAAAGATTTCGGCCTTGATAAAGATAAGAAGCAGCTGTGGCAGAATCTGCAGAATGGTCTGCTCGGCTTCTATACAGAGGATGCAGGGGAACTGTACTTCTCAGCGAATGGCGGATACGAAAATCTGCAGGCTAACGTGCCGGGCGCTGTGATCACACCAGTTGATGTCTTCACGAACTCGGAGGGCAAACATGCCAAGCCGGCCTATGCGCCAAATGCCATGTACGTCATGATCCCGAAATCCAGCAAAAATGCTGAAGCCGCACTGAAATATCTGGATTGGATGGCTTCAGACACGAATCTCTTCGATATGCAGTTCGGTGTAGAGAATGAGAACTATACCCTCGTAGACGGAGTGCCTGTAGTGAAAGCAGATGCGACTCAGGAAGCAATGGACCGGATCTACAACTTTGGTGACCTTGCCATCATCGTTAATGGTAAATATGCCGGAGACGATGCCAAGAATGAAGCAGCTTACATTGCGCAGACTCCGGAGAAATACCAGGCAGATATGAAAAAGTCGGTGGAAATCTCGAATACAGACAACATTCAGCCTGTGAAATTCGATCACCCGATCGAAGCGGAAGCGAAATATGGCACGGCACTGGCTGACAAGTTCCAGGAAATCATCGTGAAAATGACCATGATCAAACCGGATCAGTTCGACAGCACCTACGATTCGATGATCAAGGATTACATGGCAAGCGGCGGACAGGCCATTCTGGATGAGCGTACCGAAGCTTACAAAGAGATGTCTTCGAAATAAACGGCCTTAATATCAAGAGAGACAGCGGCAGGTACCCCGGGGGCCGGGCAAGGCCCCCGGACATTGCCGCAGACAAGAGAGGAGAGTGATGGCAGTGAAGAACAGTACTTATATCCGCAGAAACTGGCAATTGTATCTTTTGCTCGTACTGCCGGTCATTTACTTCCTGATGTTTAAATATGGGCCGATGTACGGGGTACAGATTGCTTTTAAAGAATTCAACTTCTTCCAGGGCATCGGGGGCAGTGAATGGGTTGGACTTGATATTTTTCGCGAGGTCTTTCATAACAATGATTTCTTCAAGGCGCTGCGCAATACGCTGCTGCTCAATCTGCTGGACCTGATCGTTTCGTTTCCCGCTCCGCTAATTTTGGCAATTATGCTCTATGAGCTGCGGATTGTCTGGTTTAAGAAGTTTGCCCAGACGATTCTATATATTCCTCACTTTATTTCATGGGTTATTATCGGCGGCATTGTGCTGCAGGTGTTCGGCACCGAATCCGGCTTTATCAATAATGCTTGTCGGAGAGGAACGGAATGGCCTCCAGTCCCATACCCGTCAGCA
>CAKMKL010000235.1 GCA_927443375.1 uncultured Paenibacillus sp.
GATGATTTCACCTGACGGCAAGCCGAAGACGATTGAGTTCAATGCGCGTTTCGGCGATCCGGAGACACAGGTTGTGCTGCCACGTTTGCGGAGCGATCTGCTGGAGATCTTTTTGGCGGGAGAAGCCGTTCCAGAGAACCAATGCTTCAAAAATCAGTTCCCGCTCGTACTGCTCCCTCATGCTCTCAATCAGCTGTAGTGCCAGCTGTTCATGGGCCGGATGCTCCCATTTCAGCTCACGTGCAACCATTTTTTTCAGCTTGGTCAGCGTAAGCTTGCTTTCAGGCCGGACGACTGCTTCTGGAGCCGCTGGCATCGCCTCCGGTTCAGCTATTACAGCCTCGCGGGCTGCCGCCTCTTCCGTTGTTACGAGCCGCAGTATGGACTCCACCGCTGACGTTTCTTTACCCAGGCAGCATCTTTTGTATTTTTTCCCGCTTCCGCATGGGCATAAGTCATTTCTTCCAACCTTACTCAAAAGTGATTCCCCCTTAAATCTGTGGCTAGCCATTCGCATAAGCGTATCGCTACTTTTGCACTATAAGTATCATTTCCCGGCACGAGGCTTTCTATATAAGACAGCAGGCATGCCATACGTAAAAAACTGATTTAAAAAAGGCCTTTCCATGAAAGGAAAGACCCTTTATCTGTATATATCCGCACATTTTCCCCCGTACGTGTTGTATTATAGCACTTCTTCTATCACTTGTCAGTCCTTTTTTGGGACTAATAGCGTAAAAATTTGCTAGGTTGCAGTTCTTTATCCTCAGATCAGTGCCTTCATGGCAATATCACTGCGGTTCTGCTTTCCTGCGAAATGAATCTTATCCGCGCTTGTGTATGCTGCATTGCGGGCTTCAGCGATATTCGCCCCTCTGCCTACAACACCAAGTACACGTCCGCCGTTCGTGATCCAGCGCCCTTCCTCATCCCGCGCCGTTCCTGCATGGAATACGAGCCCGTCTCCGGCTTCCGCAAGACCGGTAATCGGCACGCCCTTTGGATAAGTTCCCGGATACCCCTCGGAGGCCAGGACCACGCATACAGCCGCCTCATCGCTCCACTCAATGTCGATATCGGCAAGTCTGCCCTCAGCTACCGCCAAAAAGATCTCCAGCAGATCGCTCCGCAAACGTGGCAGCACAACCTGTGTCTCCGGATCGCCGAAACGCGCATTGAACTCAATCGTCTTCGGCTTGCCGTCAGGTGAAATCATCAGCCCCGCAAACAGCACCCCGCTGAAGGAACGGCCTTCCGCTACCATGGCTTTGGCCGTAGGCTCAATAATTGTCTCGACCGCCTCGCGGATAATGGCTTCATCAATATGCGGCAGGGGGGAATAAGTCCCCATACCGCCTGTATTTGGCCCCTTATCACCGTCGAATATTGGCTTGTGATCCTGCGCAGCCGCCATCGGACGAACGGTCTCCCCGTCGACAAAAGCGAGAATCGACATTTCCTGTCCGGCCAGAAACTCTTCAATCACGACCTGGGCGCCGGCTTCGCCGAACACCTTGGCCACCATAATATCACGCAGCGCCTGCTCGGCTTCCTCGCGCGAATATGCAACAGTAACCCCTTTGCCGGCAGCGAGGCCATCAGCCTTGATAACAATCGGCAGTCCCTGTCCGCGCAAATAGGCAAGCGCAGCTTCATAATCGCTGAACTTTTCGTAGGCTGCTGTCGGAATATGATATTTGTGGAGCAGATCCTTCATGAACGTTTTGCTGCCTTCAATTTCAGCCGCATTCTTACGCGGACCGAAGACTGGAATGTTCTGTGCTTCGAACGCATCGACAATTCCTGCCGCCAGTGGATCATCGGGACCGATGACAGCAAGTCCTACTTCACGCTCTTTGGCAAACGCAGTCAGCTTATCGAACTCAAATACACCGATCGGTACACATTCCGCCAGCTGGGCAATCCCGGCATTGCCGGGTGCACAGTAGATTTTACCGGCTGCGGGGCTTTGGGACAGCTTCCAGATGATCGCATGCTCCCGGCCGCCGCTGCCGACCACTAAAATATCCATTGAAATGAAATCCTCCCCAAGTAATTCTAGTGTTTGAAATGGCGGACGCCAGTGAAGACCATAGCGATTCCGTAGGCATTGGCAACCTTGATCGATTCCTCGTCTTTGATCGACCCGCCCGGTTGAATTACAGCGGTAATTCCAGCTTTTGCAGCAAGTTCAAGCGTATCGCCCATCGGGAAAAAGGCATCGGAAGCCAGTACGGCACCTTTGGCTTTCTCTCCAGCCTGTTCGATCGCAATCTTCGCCGAACCGACACGGTTCATCTGGCCTGCACCGACACCGACCGTCATATCATCCGCTGCCAGTACAATGGCGTTAGACTTCACATGCTTAACCACTTTCCAGCCGAACAGCAGTTGCTTGAGCTCGTCCTCTGTAGGCTTGCGGTCCGTAACGACCTGCAGGTCATCCGGATTCACGGAGTGCACGTCGCTCTCCTGCACAACCATCCCACCCTCAATAGAGGTCACAACAAAGCTGCTCTGACGTGCTGCTGCAGCACTCAGATTACCAATCTTGAGCAGGCGGATATTTTTCTTCTTCGTTAGGATTTCCAGCGCTTCTTCAGTGAAGCCCGGAGCCAGGACGATTTCCAGGAAAATATCCTTAAGCAGATTGGCAGTGTCCGCATCGATGATCCGGTTCGCGGCAACAATTCCGCCGAAGATCGAGGTCGGATCAGCGTTATAAGCTTTTTGATAAGCCTCATATACACTTGTTCCCACGCCTACGCCGCAAGGATTCATATGCTTAATGGCCACAACCGCAGGCTCTTCGAATTCCTTCACGATCTGCAGCGCCGCGTTGGCATCATTGATATTGTTATAGGACAGTTCCTTGCCGTGCAGCTGCTCGGCAGCGGTCAGCGTATCCTGCGCCGCCAGAGGCTTGCGGTAGAATGCCGCCTTCTGATGCGGGTTCTCCCCGTAACGCAGATCCTGGATCTTCTCGTAAGTCACTGTATAGCGCTCAGGCAGCGGTTCACCAGTCACATTAGCCAGATAATCGGCAATCAGGGCATCGTAAGCCGCCGTATGGCGGAACACTTTTGCCGCAAGACGTTTGCGGGTTTCAAGCGTCGTATCCCCGCCTGCACGCACTTCTTCAAGCACACTCTCATAATCAGCCGCATCCACAACCACACTGACAAAAGCGTGGTTCTTCGCCGCTGAACGCAGCATCGTTGGTCCGCCGATATCGATATTCTCGATCGCTTCCTCGTACGATACATCGGGCTTAGCAATCGTCTCCGCGAACGGATACAGATTCACCACTACCAAATCAATGTAGTCAAGACCAAGCTCAGTCATCTGCCGTGTGTGCTCCTCATTGTCACGAACCGCAAGCAGGCCGCTGTGTACAGCAGGATGCAGCGTTTTGACGCGTCCGTCCATGATTTCGGGGAAGCCTGTTACATCGGAGATACCGATAACCGGTACACCTTCTTTAGCCAAAAGTGTGCTAGTGCCGCCTGTGGAGATAATTTCTACGCCTAGTGCAGACAACTCGCGGCAAAAATCCACGATGCCCTGTTTGTCC
>CAKMKL010000236.1 GCA_927443375.1 uncultured Paenibacillus sp.
GCCACTTTCCATACATGTGTATTTTCAAGTTCAAACTATATAGTATCAAAAGTTGTCATTGAGAGCGAAGAAGTACATTGTTCCGTCTTGAGATGGATTGCAGGGGAACCTTTGTCCAAAATAGATTTCACTAATGAAGAAATGGTTAGTACCTTGGGGAAGCGTATTGCAGATTTACATCAGTTTTCGAGGAGTTTCAAACATGGTTCAAGTATTATAAGACCCCGTTATGAGATAGAGTGGCTTAATAACATATTGACCAAATTTCGATTAGGAGAAAATATTGGTATTATCACCACCGAGGAATTTAAAATTCTTGAGAATACATTTTCGTTGGTAACTGATCGTATGAAAGGGTTGAGCAAAATTTCTGGAACATGGGGATTCATCCATGCCGACATTCACTATAGCAACCTAATTAGCACAACATCGGGAATCTCATTCATTGACTTTGGATTATCGGGATTTGGATATTATCCAATGGATGTGGCTTCTGCTGCCCTATTTACTAAAAGTGAATTACGGGATGATCTTCTTTCCGCCTACACAAATTCAGTTTCAAGGAAGAAAGACATTGCACAATTAGAAGATTTCATGTTTTTGGATATATGCGGACTCTACGCATTTCGAGTAAGTAATGAAGGAATGCATATATGGATACGTGAACATATGCCAAGTCTGATTGAACTTTGTAAATCCTTGCTTAATGGCAAAATAGTTTTTTATAAAATCAATCAAGTAGGCTTAGCAAACTAGAGAAGCCTGTAATTAAAGAAAACATAGACGTTGCTCATTGGAACCCTCCTTACCTTAACACAGTTCTTATGCTTCATAGGGTGTTGCGCTAACCGGCAGGATTACGTGATAATGGAACATAGTAAGGAGGTTTATAAATGAATAGAATTGTTGTCGTAACGGTAGGGAAAACACATAGTGGTAAGACGACATTCGCTAATCAATTAGAATCGCTTTTGAAACATACAATTATAATTGACCAAGACAATCACGCACAGTTCATTAACACTTACTATAAGTCCTTACGTCCGAAGGAAGGTCCGAATACGCTTAAATATGCAGTTTCTCAAACAATAGTCGATTATGCGGTGAATCAGACGGATTATCACCTCGTTCTATGTAATTCTAATCTTACACGAAACGGTCGTATGGACTTACTGGACTATTTTCGAAGAAAAGGATTTATAACCATTCTGGTCTATTTTGATATTCCAAATGACGTACTTCATTTACGGATCAAAGAAAGCCAGCGTAGCAAGGACATTTTTCGGAGTGCTTCAACGTTCGAGGATGTGCTTGTTCGACAACAAAAGATCGAAGATTTGGCACCAAAAATAAGCGAAGCTGACCACCTATTTGTAGTCAGCCGTAATGAAGAAGACGTACCGATGGTTATTAAGAAAATTACGGAAATCACAAAATTCGGGTTTTAAATCCATACATTTTTTCAACTAACGGAAAACGTTGGTTCAAAGAAACAGCGACGTCTAGGACTTTATTTTCTCGTCCTTTTCTGCCGCTGTTTCAATTTCTAGGTCAGTCTAAAACTTATTTTCGGAGTCTAACGGTATGGAAATTAGGAAAACCGCATGGTATTCTGCTAACATTCCTATTCACTTGAAAATAGGGAAAAATAAACATTATCATGTTACAATCGTAGAGTTGTATAAATTAAAGCTTGGGATTGGAGTATGAGTTTTAAAAAGAAAATGTTTTTTTAGTTGGACCTATTACTTTATCAGTTGCTGTAGCTGGCTGCGGTGGGTCAGCCAATGAGAGTACAGGGACTGGAAATACTGATGAGACCGCAAAGAATGTGATTGCTGCAACTGAAACAGCGAAAGAAACTAATACAGATGCAGAAAATGTAAACACACCAGAGCCAGCCTAAGTAGAAGGCCCTGCAATAGCTCCTTTGATTACCAAAGCAGGAGGTCTTGGGGATACCAAGGAGGCTATCGAGCAAGTTCGGGGAGCCGATAAGAACGACAGTTACGCAGGAATCAGCTCTTATCAGAACAATACTATTCTCGTAATGTATTCCGAAGATGATGTGCCGAAAAAAATATAGCGAACAATGTAACCCTGTCGTTTGAAGCTACGGTTTCGAAGCATCGCACTGCAGAGGAAGCGCTAAATGAGTATTCCTCAGTCGTTCCAAGTGATGCCGTCAAGGTCAAAGAATATAAAGCTGACGAGGGCCGTGATGTCATTCAGTATGAGAGTAAAATCCTTTCAGATCGGCTAAAAGGATTTTATGATTTCGCTGCTATTCTTGATCCCGAATTAAAGCCTGGAACCTTTATTGTAATCTTGAAGCACGATGATAGTGGTGTTTTCTCGGTTGTGGTAGCAGCAGGTAATAATCCATAAGATTTAGTTAATGTAAAATAACAATATAACGATACTGGGCTAACGACATTGAATGGATTCGGTTTTTATCTAAACAGAATCCATTTAACTAACGTGAACGTTAGTTCAACACACTTGGAGCAGTTTGCCGACGGTAGCTGCTCCATTTTTCGTTCCGCTAACGGGCAGGATAGTTGAACAAGATAAGTGGAGGTTTTATGTCGCAATTGACGCAAACTGTGAAGGACTCATTACAAACCCACACAAAAAAAGAGCCCCTTACGGAGCGAATGGAACATTTAAAAAGATATACCGAATTATAAAGAAAGCGATGATAAACAGAGCGGCCAGTCCCAGAAGAGTAGAAATGATAATTTTATCTGAGCGTTTATATTTACTCATCAAGATCACCTCATTATGTTTTCCTAAATAATACCATATCTAAGGAATTGGCGCTAAGTGAAAGCCTACGGCTATTGCACAGTACGAAGATATTGTGTAATAAAAGAAAGCGTACTTGTTCAACTAAAGGGCAGGTTAGTTGAATGATTTCGCGAATAACTTAAGTCATGACGAATTTACGAAGTTCGCAAAAAATACGTTATGCGAAATCAACTAAGGAGAAAAACTTTATGAAAATAAAGAAAAAACTAGTTTTTATCAGTTGTATAATACTCTTCCTATTTATCTTAATTATTTTAGTTAGCTACATGCTTACACCTCAACCAGTAAATGCGATGATGGTTAGTCTTTCTAGTATGACGGAATACGATAACAATATTTATTTGGAGAAGAGTATCCCAAAAAAGACTAAAGAGGAATTAATTAATGACTATGAGAAGTCAAAGATCAAAATATTAGATTGTTTCGATGAGATTAGGGCAAAACCGACTATCATTTTTGTTCAATCTCCAGAATCCTTAAAACGTTATGCACAAAACCAAACTGGTCAGACTTACTATATGTACTGGGGTAATTTTATTGTGATTGGGCCAAAAGGGTTTAATGAAGATGTTATAGCGCATGAACTAATTCATTCTGAACTGAGAAAACGACTTAGAAACAAGAACTTAGTTCCAGTTTGGTTCGATGAAGGGTTAGCAACGTTAGTTGACAATAGATATTCAATTAATAATATAAATGAAATCAATTTTGATGCTCTTGATGGACTAAAAAATAAGGGTAACTTTTATGATCCGATAAGATCTAGAGAGAATTATCTAATCGCAAAAAGTGAAGTTAGTAGGTGGTATAGAACTAATGGGAATACAGGATTGAACAATCTTATTAACGGATTAAATAAAGGGATAACTTTTAACGAGCTCTACAAAGAAAAACAATAATGTAAGAAACTCTTAGAAGAGTTGACTTCGTATAACTCCATATTCAAGCTTCGGGGCATCCGCCCCTCGGTCCGACCGAAGTTAGATGTGGATTCGGAGGGGTATTTCAGTAGCGAGGTAGAGATTCAACCGGACACATCCCTCCACCTAACCGCATCGCGGCCGCCCTTCGCTTAAGGTGGAGGGAAGTCGTGAACACAACAACGTTAGCCGAAAGAAGTTCTTAGTTTAGGAGGAGTCTATATGATATTAGAAAAAGTTATAAATAGAATTGTAATAAAAAGTGAATATAAGGATTTTGTTGATAAGTATATAGATAATATACTTACCGAATTTAAAGGTAAGATTCATAGCATTTATATGTGTGGCTCGATTCCAAAGGGAACTGCTAAACCTTTTAAGTCAGATGCAGACTTTACTATTGTATGTGTAAATCCCAAAGATATTGATTACGAAAGATTGTCAAATATTAAAGACAGGCTTTTGGAAGAATATCCAGTAGTAACTAAGATTGATACGATAATTTGCTCGATTGACGATGTATTAAGTAAACCAAATGAGTGGGGTTTTTGGGTAAAGATAATTTGTGTTTGCATATATGGTCATGACGTTGGTGAAAAAGTACCACCGATAATTATTTCTCCAGAGTTCATTTTAGACTTAAATACAGAGACCAAGGAGGAAGTAGATCGTATTCATAGTTTACTTTCTAATGCTAGTGATAACACAATGAAAACTAGATATATTAAAGGTTACTCTAAGAGATTAATTCGTGCACTATACTCTTTGGTTTTAGAAGATACAGGTGTATGGCAAGATGACATTATTAATATGAAGAATGCCATATTAAACTATTGTGAGATTGACTCCGCTTTAGTTGATTATCTGTATGCTTGTTACTTGGATAGTAATAATGTACTTGTTGAAGAGTTTCTGGGAATTGCAGATGAAGTATATAGCTATTTTGAGAACGCCTTAAATGCAGTGGCTGCTTCCAGAACTTCCTTCGGCTAACACCATATTGACGCTCCGGGTCACTCTGAGAAGCGAGTGACCACATCCAGCCCCCTAAGCCCGTTGGGACGTCACTGCATTAGGTGTTCGGCAAGCCTCACAACTATAAGCAGCGACTCTAATTATAACATAAGACTATTGAGCTAACAGGAAACTATAGCTCCACCAAGCGCAACGGCAGCCGGTCACTTGATCAGCTGCCGTTGTCCATTGGAGCAACGGACAATTTACAAGAAAACATCACTGAAAGGGTTGAGAATGTGGACATTAAAGCGGTACTCTTTGATTTAGATGGTACGTTATTAGCCCATGATAATGATGAACCATATTTAAATTTCGCGTTCAACTAACGGAAAATGTTAGCTCCATAGGAATAAGTAAGCAGCCGCTAAAAAAATCGGCTACTTTTTCTTTAAGCTATTGGGCAGATTAACGTGGAAACATATTTCATGCACTAGAATTACAATTTATGGTATTCTAGAGTTATAAAAGGGACAAGAGATGCAAACGAAATGACTGAAGAACCGTCCCTCTTTCTAGCGTGCATAATATGTTTTCGGTAAGAATGGATGAATGTAAATAATACATACGGAGGTAATTAAGTTTGAATACTCACTACTATCTCAGTTGGTTTAATAACTTTTTTTCAGAGAAGCTGGTCCATTGTTTGCATGAGGATATACAAGACAGAAAATCGCTTGTTATGATTAGCGCTGAACCGTCTGGTTATACAGGTGAGCAAATGAACTTTGATGATGTTCCTGAATATACATGGTTAAATCAGGCTAACATTATTTTTGATGAATATCATTTCATTGATTACCGTATGCAGAAGGAAGATGCCCAACGATTCATTCAGGGCGCTTCTGTTGTTTTTTTATGCGGTGGAGATCCTGTTTTGCAAAACGATTTTTTGGCGGATTATGAGTTATCAAATGTTATTAAACAAAGCAATGCCGTTATAATGGGTGCCAGCGCCGGGGCGTTAAACATGGCTGCAAAATGGTTGTATTTGAAAAATACCGGTAATGAGGCTGAAGTAAGTACTATTTACGATGGTATTGGCTTGGATCATTTTGCCTATGAATCTCATTCTAAACGCGACTATGCTACGTTTGTTCAAGGCTACCTGTTCCCCTTGTCTGAAGAGATTGATGTTTATGCGGCAGAACAGGAGAGTGCAATGCGTGTAAAGGACGGCAAAATAGAAATAATGGGTCCTGTATATTTAATTTCCCATTCAAAGATTCAGAAATTGGTTGATGCGCTGTAATTAGGCTTACTGCAAATCATTTCAGGTTTTAATATCCCCCGGACTTATTGTCGGGCAGAAATGAAATTTTTATTAAACAGTATGGGGCAGTTTTCCAGTCGGGAACTGCTCTTTTTTGTTCAGCGAACGGGCAGTTTAGTTTATGATCAAACCTGTGCTAGCGATAAAGAATCGGCTAGTAGAGCTCATATTACCGGCCGCTCCGCTCCATGACAGTTATCTCCTGATTCCACTTGCAGAACCGCCCCACAAATAAGCTTATGACCTACCGCTGAGTGAATAAGCCGATCCAAATGTTTGAATGCGTTGTTGCATAAAAAATCCCTTCTCATCATATTTTCCCGACTATGCATTGTTGATATCTATTCTATGGTCAAAATATATACTGATATGGCTTAGAGAAGACATGCCGTTATATTTTTAATAGAAACTGACAAAAAAGTATCCGAACATTATAATTGTTATATATATCCTATAGCTGCACTGACCAGGAGGACGGCATGCAATTTCAACCAATCTATTATGATGGGGAAATTTTTCTACCTAAGATTGAATTAAATATGAGATTGAACCAATCGATTGGCATTATAACGGATTTGAAGCGAAAGCAGCTTTTAATGAATCAATTAGTGAATCATTCCCAATATTATTTATTTCGGGCTGGGCAAAGCGAGTATATGCGTTTAACGGTAGAAGAGCTAATCACTTTTCTAATCAAAGTAACAGAGAGGACTGAGCGTGTCGCTTCGTTAATGGATTATTTTAATTTAAAAGAAGAATGGAAGGTGAAAATCAAGGATCTAAGCTCATCGAAAAGGATGTATGTGACATTACTGCGTGTCTTTTTTGCGCATCAGCCTACACTTGTACTGGAGGAACCCTATTTTTACTTAGAAGAACAAGATCGTCGTCATTTCAAACGAATTTTAGATGATCTTTTAAAAGAAAAGCAAGTATTAATTTTAACTTCGAATTTAGAGGATGCCATTATTTCCTGTGATCTAATTTATCGATTGAACGGGTCCGGATTTCATCAAATGGATATTCGGGACTTAGGAGAGGATAAGCAGGAAGTAAAGGAACAAGATCGGGCAAATATAACCCTGCAGAAGATTTATACGAAAAGAAATGAAAAAGTGATTTTATTTAATCCGCCTGAAATCGATTTTATAGAAAGCATAGACGGTTCGATCCTTGTTCATGTGGGTGGGGAAAATTATGACTGTGCTTTGACACTAACCGAGCTCGAGCAGAGATTGTCAAATTTCGGTTTTTTTAGGTGTCATCGATGCTACATTGTTAACTTGCAAAAAGTAAGAGAGATTATTACTTGGACGAAGAATAGCTACAGCTTGCGATTAAATACAGGTAAAGATGCCGTGGTTCCGTTATCCCGTTCGAAACTGCAGGAATTAAAATCCCTTCTTAACATTTAAATGGTACCATTCAGGCGGTAAAAGCTACATTTCGGAGGGTTTTGATGGCTGGAAGCATAGAATCTGTATATGTTTAAGCCATCAACGATAAGGAAGTGGTGTTAATGGATGTTATCCAGGTTGAACGTATTAGTAAAAGATTTGGACACAAGGATGCATTAGCAGATGTGTCTTTTTCAATTCCGAAAGGGGAAATTTTTGGTTTCCTCGGTCCGAGTGGTTCAGGAAAAACAACATTAATCAAGATTTTAACAGCACAGTTAAATCCGACAAGCGGACAGGTAAATGTATTTAACCAGTCGGCGGGAAAGATGCAGCAGTCTGCACAGAAAATGCGCTTTGGCATTCTAACGGATAACAGTGGTCTATATGAGAGATTATCGGTTGAGGAAAATCTGGAACTGTTTCGTAAATTATATGATCTTCCCAGATCCTCAGTTGATAAGGTACTGCAGTTTGTAAATTTAAGCGGAGAGCGCAAAAAGAAAGTCAATCACTTATCGAAAGGGATGCGTCAGCGTGTCATGCTAGCGTGCGCGATTATCCATGAGCCGGAATTATTATTCTTAGATGAACCTACTTCGGCTTTGGATCCGGTAAATTCGGCACATATATATAAAGGCTTACGCTATTTAAATGAGAATGGGACGACGATTTTTCTGACTACGCATGATATGGCTGAGGCCGAATTAATATGTAACCGTGTTGCGATTCTGTATCAGGGACAAATCCAAGCCATCGGCTCACCGAGGGAACTTAAACGACAGCACCGGGAGAACGTAGTTTGTGTTGAGTTAATCAATGGGGAAGCCTACGAGCTTCCGATCGATGAGGGAACGGCTGATCAAATTGCGAATTGGATGAGACAGGGGCTGATCGACTGGTTAGGAACGAAAGAACCAAGTCTGGGTGATATTTTTATTAAAATGACAGGAAGTGAGTTACTATGAGTATCTCATTAAAACGTGTCCGGGCGATATGTGTGAAGGATTATAAAGAGTTTTCACGCAATTATGCGATCTCCATTATATTGGTTTTTCCGATATTCTTTGCCGTTCTGTTTCGAAGTGTGGGCGCGTCTTTACCTGCAGCCAGCGGTTTTCTTTATAATATATCGTTTGTATTACTAACATGTTTCGCACAAGCCTGCTTGATTGCGGAAGAAAAGGAGCGTAACACTTTACGGTCCTTAATGATGACTCCGGCTACGACTATGGATGTACTAATCGGTAAAAGCACTTTAGTCTTTGTCATGTCTGTGGTTGTTCTGGCTATTGCTACATATATATTCGGTTACGAACCAGCCAGTATATGGGCGTTTGTGACAACAATCATTCTTTCTATTGTTCTATACATAGCAGCCGGGACGATATGCGGTTTATACTCCAAGACGTTACTAGAAGCATCCTTATCTATACTTCCTGTGGCGTTTGTATTCACTGGGGCACCAGGGGGGGCGCTTCTGGTGAATGATTATCCGGTATTCAAAGTGCTGGATTACATGCCAAGTAGCCAACTTATACATTTGCTAGAGATACCCCATACAGGCTTTGCGGCGAGAGACTTACTAAAACCACTCCTCATTACTTTGGCATGGACGGTTGTATTAAGTATTGTGTCTGTTGCTTTGTATCAACGACGGTTAAAGGACGAGTAGAAAAAAATTATATAAATCGGGTGATCGATTTATCCTTTGATTACTGACTGTTACTTATGGCCTGCTATCAGGAGATTGTTGGAATTCACTCCAAATCCAATCAATTTTCCGATCAACGTGATGGCTGCTTTTGTTGTTTAAGATCATTCACGCTGAACCGTATCATAGCCGGTATACGATCTTTTAAATTAACCATACCGTTCTTGGAGGTGTGGAAGTGTAGACTGTAGATATAGACTTGCTTATTGCTTACGCAAAACCCTGCGTATCTACCAGTCTCAAATTAACTGGTCATATTTCGATCAGAAGTAAAAAATGATTTGTTTCTTGTTTTTGTTTACGCAGGGAATGGAACGTTATCTCTGTCGAGCAAGCCTGGAGCTTTTCGATTTGTGATTTTTATCATTATGCTGAAACATTACTGAAGCGCCCAGCGTTTAGAATGGTGTAAGCGTGCCACGGAAAACTAAAATAAAGCGGCAGTGCTATCATTAAAGACAAGGGAGTGCAGGATGGTGAAATTTTTACAATGGCCGGGTATGCTCTTGCTGATTGCAGCTTTGATGATTACCGGTTGTTCCAGTAAAACAGATTCCGAACCGGTGAATACTTCTACAGACTTCAAGGAAATCAAGCCTTTAAACAAAGAGGAAGCCATCACGCTAATCTCACAAGCGATCGAGATGGGCAACAAGCTATTCGCGAAGAAGCCGATGCTAACCACAGAAGAAATTTATGAGCACTATGACCCGCTGTTCACCCGCAATTATGTGGATCAATTCGAGCTAAAGGGTGGCAACCTCAAGGAAAAAGACGGAACGTGGGCGTATGCTTACGAGGGTGGTGAGCTGTTGGAGGGGACGTTCATCAACAGTCTTACCGAAGACAGTGTGAGTATCGAAAACGTACAGGACGGTAAGACGATCACGGTAACTAATGTGGTCGGTGATGGCCTGTATGCTCCGCACAATGAAATCATCACTTTGGTTTACACGAATGCGGGCTGGAAAATTGATAATCTGGTTTGGGAAAAGTGAAATAACGAGTAAAACCGTCAGGGCGCACGAAAGTGTTATCCATGACGGTTTTCTTTATGGTCATCGGGGGATTGAACAGCCCTATTCCGTTCCGCTCCTTGCTGGAGCAGGCATTCAAGCGAAGCAGAACAAGTTCAACTATCATAATCAGCTCGATGTCTGGCTAAGATTCGCCGAGTTGATTGATACAATCGTGAGGCTCAAAGGAAAGAACTAAGTATACCGATTCGAACTCAGCCCTAAAAACGCGGAAAGTATTAATGAATTAATGCAAAACGGGTTGAGGCGCAAATTCGGACGTACGCACCCGACAAAGGAGTTAACCATGTCAAAACAACGTAAAAGTATTTTTATCATAACCATGCTCTATACACTCTTAATTCTTTATTTTTTATTTTTTGCATTTGGTAGAATGGGGGCCGCAGAGCAAACGGCTGGCTACACCTTTATTTTTTTACCAGATAGTTTCTTTAAAATGCCTGCTATATCTGACCTTCTACACCCTACCCTCATGGATTTTGTTGGATTTGGAAATATCATAGCTTTCATCCCTTACGGTATATTGATTCTATTGTTATATCGGATTAGCTTTCTTCGATTCATTACCACGTTCTTTTTTTCGATTATTGTGATGGAAACCATACAGGCCCTTTCGCTTCTGGGCAGCTTCGATGTTAACGATGCCATTCAAAATACATTAGGCGCAGCAGTTGGTTTTGGGGCATACAAGCTTGGTGCTCGTTCAAAAAACAATTGGCGCAATTTTTGGATAACCGCCATTTCCTCTATGGTTCTTTTTTTAGGGGTATGGGGATTGTGTGGGATTGTAGATAAAGCGTTCACCAAAGAAGAAGGTCCCTTTGTGGCAATAAACGAATTGATGGACAGCTCCGGAAATTTATCAACTGGAGAAAATCTGAATAGCTTTGAAATAAGCGCCCAAAAGGTAAAGCCCCGCTATAATATGTATGGCGTTGCAGGTGGGGATTTAGAAACGTTTACGTATTCGTATAAGGAGAAGATTTTTTTCTCCTTGTGTTACGGGATACCTGAACCAACCGGTTATTCCGGAAGTATCCGTGTTTCCGTCGATGGACGCGAGGTATTGACCAGTTCTGGAGACATTCAACGCAGTGATCCAGAACTATTTCCGGCGGTGTTTGAGATTCCTGTCGAGGCTGGGAGCGATCTCAAGATAACCATTGAGGGGGACGAAAAAATATGGGATGTTGGGTATACGGAAATGAAATACTTTTGGAACTGAGTTCATGCTGATAATAATCCGGAAAGTAAACAGAATTTAAAACAGAAAGGAGCAGCTGCAGCTGCTCCTTTGACTTGCTTATGAATATTCTTGCACACTAAATGATAATGACCACAAATTGAGCTCCCGCTCGATTCAACTGTCCGTCAATGCCTGCCGCTGAACCGTTTGATCGCTTCCTCGGTCACCGGCGCGAAGAGATTAACCAGATTGCCGTCGGGATCACGAAATAGTACAGCACGGTTCCCCCATGGCATCGTGGTGGGTTCCTGTACCCAATTGTCAACAAACGGCCTCAAGCGCTCGTATTCGGCATCGACATCGTGGACACGGAACTCTAGGATGAGACTGTGATTGTTGGCCGCCACTGGCGTACCAGCGCCGGACAGCTGCACCGTCTGGGAGTGGCCGATCGCCAGGGTACACCCCGGCAAAACGAATTCGGCAAAGACAGGCGCGGGGCGTTCCGCTGATATACCCATGACTTTCTCATAGAACTTGACGAGACGGTCCACGTCGTCGGTAATGATGCGTACAGAAGCAAAGTGCATGTATTCCCACTCCTTTATATTGAATACTTCGATTATAAAAAAACGCTGCTGACAACGGTATGTCAGTAGCGTTTTCATGTTTTTTGGATTTCTTCCGATTCGGAGTTGTTGGCGGATGAGGGGGTCACCGAGACGTGGTGGAAGCACAGCTCCGGCATTAAGTAACACTAAAAAAAGATGTTCTATGAGCCGGATATCGCCGCCACAAAAATCCATGCGTCTTTTTTTATGATGATTCCCCTATAATCCGCTTGATACCTGCCTCATAAAAAGGATACATATTCTCAAGCTCCATAATATGCGTCTGAATGGGCACTCCATACATTAAAGCGAATAATTGAGCTGCTATTTCATTATACTGGGAAGGATGTATCGTTTTTATCTCCGAAAGATGGCAGTTAAAAACCTGCTGCAGGCTCAGCGGCTCTACCTGTTGTTCAAATGCTTCCTTATTAAACAGATAATACTCGTAAGGTGAAGGCTCGATAGCGGGAGGTTTTTCTGTAAGCTTACTATAATATTGAATGAGTGATATCATGATTTTTTTACCGGGAACCGTATCCTCACAAATCGATTGAAATACTTTATACAATCCTGCTTCACCTGGATACCTTTTGCGGTGTATATCAAAACTTCTATCATAAAGCCACTTACATATAAAGTAATCTAACACCTGTTCTTTGTAGCTAAAGTTTTTAAAAAAAGTAACTTTCGTTGTATTAATGTTAGAACACAGTTCTTCAAGGGTTAGTTCATTAATACTTTTCATTTGCAGCAGACGAAGCATCTCCTCCAGAATAGAAGCCCTTAGAAGAGCTGCTTTTTTCTCTCTAATCCCGAAATTCTCCATTCATTTGCTCCTTCTTGGACCTGCTTCTAATCCAGGCTACACCATTTACTAGTAAGACAGCGATAACCACAGTATAAAATACTACAGTTGATATACTTTTGATAATTGTAAACGTACTTGCAACATATACAAGGCTTATGGGAACTGCCGTTTTGTACGAAAGCATCATGAATATCATAATGTTCTCCAGATAATCAAATAACATTGCAGCTATTGGGAGAGCTAATACGGCTTTTGAAAAAGAGGAATATATAGGTAATGCTGATGTAATCTTCACCTTATTATATAGACGAATCAGTAAAATGAAAGTAGATAATCCAGTCAGGCAATTTAGGACAGGAAACAAAATATCGAGGGGTAACTGCACATGCAGGTAGAGTGTATAGCCTTCTTCAGAGAGCTGAGTTAGAAACTTATGCGCATACTCATAAGGATACCCCAAAGGATTCATATCAAAGATCAAGAGACCATCAGCCTCTCGGCGTATTCGTGGAATAGAATAGTTCTGCATGATGGCATAAATAGATTGGGACAATAATAGAAACAGCAACCAAAGCTTAACCGTTACAGCTTCAAGACCTTTAGCCAGCCTATTTATCATGAGAAGACCTCCAGGTAATTTAGTTTACCTAAGTTAATAAATTAACTTGAGTTAATAATAATATAGAGGGAACCCGAATCAAAGTCAACAGCAGGGCAGGATAGTTTCAATACATGAATTATTAGGGTGTGAAAAGCTAAAAAAGAGATGTTCTGATAGCCGGATAAACGGCCTGCAGAACATCTCTTTTAAACTCGCAAAAATAATGTTTAGCCCCGGGACAGCTCTTGGCGTACGATCGGAGCCACCTTGGTACCTAGCAGCTCGATGGCGCGCATGACCTCACGGTGCGGCATGGTGCCGACATTGACATGCAGGAAGAAGCGGGTCACACCGAGATTTTTATGGAGCAAAATAATCTTCTCGGCCACATATTCGGAATCGCCGACATACAGCGCGCCGCGCAGGCTGCGGGCATCATCGTAAGTGGCACGGTTGTAAGTCTGGCCCCAGCCGCGTTCGCGTCCGATGACATTCATCTGCGCTTGGGTCGAAGGGTAGAACAAGGCAGCAGCCTGCTCGGTGGTTTCTCCGACAAAGCCGTGGGAATGGGTCGCGATCTGCAGCTTATCAGGGTTATGCCCGGCCGAGGCAGCAGCCTCCTTGTACAGCTTAACCAGCGGAGCGAACCGTTCCGGCATTCCGCCGATGATGGCGAAAGCAACCGGAAGGCCCAGCGTACCGGCGCGGATCGCCGACTCGGGATTTCCGCCTGTCGCAATCCACACCGGCAGCGGGTCCTGCACAGCCCGCGGGTAGACCGGCAGGTTATCGATGGCAGGACGGTGTCCGCCGCGCCAGGTTACCTTCTCGGAGGCGCGGATCGCCAGGAGCAGCTCCAGCTTTTCTTCGAATAATTCGTTATAATCGTCCAGGCTGTAGCCGAACAGCGGGAAGGATTCAATAAAGGAACCGCGTCCCGCCATAATCTCCGCCCGGCCGTTCGAGATACCGTCGAGGGTGGAGAAGGCCTGATAGACCCGGACCGGATCATCCGAGGACAGTACCGTGACGGCACTGGTAAGCCGGATGTTCTTGGTCATCGCCGCTGCAGCAGCCAGTACTACGGCAGGCGCGCTTCCGGCGTAATCGGCGCGGTGATGCTCTCCTATTCCATATACGTCCAGCCCGACCTGGTCGGCAAGGACGATTTCCTCTACCGCTTCACGCAGTCTTTCGGCATGGCTGATTACCTTGCCGGTCACCGGGTCCGGTGTAGTCTCCAAAAATGTGCTGATTCCAATCTCCATCTTCATCCGCCTCCTTCTTCATGAATCTATATTACTATACTTTTTACTGTTTCTCAACTTTAGTAAGTGAAATAGGAGATCTTTAATTAGGGTTATAGGAGAATGCGGCAATTTGGAACCCTTGGACCGATTGGCCGTTACTGGCCTTCCCCTTGGGACATAGCTTATTGTATTACGGACGAAAGCGGTGATCAGGAGTGGAGAATGGAGCAGGAAATACGGCAGGCGCTGCAGCCGCTCATGCGGAAGGCGCTGGAACGACCGCTAGCGGAGAAGCATCTCACGCCGAAGGATATTTAACCCGTGCCACCGGCAATAGTACGCATGCAGAGGGAGCGAAGACGCTGGCAGCCGGAGCGGAGGCTCACGCCGAAGGCAATAGCACCCGGGCTTTGGGGGATCATACGCCACCTCCCGGGATTCTTATATTCTCGGTGTAGTGAGTGCAAGACCGGCAATCCTGGCGGATTCAAGCGATCTGCGCTGGCATAAGCTGTTCGTGACGGATGAGTGGGACCGGATTCTATATCAGGAGGTGGAGGTTCCGGAGGTCAGGGATCCGGAGGGCAACGTGCTCCGCACCGCTGCAACCAAAAAAGAGCCGGCCTTAAATCCCGACTGGAACGCTTCACAGGCCTATATCCCGCGTATCGAAAGAGAAGAATGGGTCGCGGTAGGACTCCTCGGCAAACTGCTTGTCCGCGATGACGGTACCTGCCAGCCGGGAAGCTACTACATGCCGAATGATGATGGAATTGCGACTGCCGCCCCAGCCGGATACCGTGTATTGAACAGGACACGCGATGACCAGATCCGTATTTTTGTCAGATGACCCGAAGTATTGTGCAGACCTATAGAGTGGGACGATCTCCAGTGCTAATGATAGGAGAATGAAGGTAGGAATGAGGTCTTTCAAGTGTTTTTCTACATCCCTCTGGAATGGAAGGGCTTCTTGGCAAAGCCTGTCTCAGAAAGGGAAGCCCGATAGATTAGTCGGATTTCCTCCATTTAATTCTATCAGTTATCATTATTTATGATAATTAGTTCTAAAAACTCCACTTATTTTGGACCAAACAACCCTCTGTAGAGAAATTCAGTACAATTAAGTGGAGTTTTTCCCAATAGGATACTAAATCCGGAGTTTGACGGAGAACTAAATGGAGAAATTCCGCTTAGCCTGATCAGCGCTCTACAACAAAATTTTGACCCAAAGCGAAAGCCGGGCGATCCCGGATCCTAGATCCGTGGCTGCCCGGCTTTGTTGCGTGACGTCAGGATTTCCCCTTCTTGACGGCAAGCTGTATGATCATAATGACAAGAACAAGCAGTGCAATGAGCTGATCTGTACTCATGGTCCTTTCCTCCAATCCTGCTTTAGGATGGCTCACTCGGACCGGCATCTCCTCTCCAGAAGCTGCTTGGTTTCCCTAATTCAGAATATGAGACGCTACATGCCGTTAGTACTTTACGGTGTGAATAATTAATGCCGCTTTTATCCATGAACCGGTTGCTTCTTAGGTAAGTTCGGGTTCCCGCGAAACTTTTGTTGCCTTACATGAGTCTATAAGATGGGAACGTTGCAGGAAAAAAGTGACAAATGCTCAAGGGAAGCATTGAAGCTACATATAGAGGAGGTAAAGATATGAATTGGCTAAAAAGGTTTGGATTAATGCTGCTTATCTTCAACCTTGCAGCTATGGCAGCGGGAACCGGCTGGGCGGCTCCGGCGGCAATACAAGTGTCAGGAACGCCGCTTAATTTCGGGACCGTGAAACCTCCTCCTTCAGCGGCGGCTATGCCGTAGGAGTGACGGATCTAGACACTCGATATATTCTAAATAAATTATAATTAGGGAGAAGGTATCCGCTAATGAACCATTTCGTGCGCAGAATCCGGGTTTTGCTGATCTTCATACTGGTTGCTGCAATAGGTGCAGGTACAGCATTCGCGCCCGCCAGGGCCTCCGCCGCAGGGAACAGAGGAGAGCAGCTGCTCCCGCTGTTTGTTAACGACAGCTATGTACTATTTCCGGGCAAGATGGCTCCTTATATCAAGGACAATAAGCTGATGATGCCGATCCGGGCGTTCTCCGATGTTATTGGTGCAACATTGACTTATAATTCTATGGAAAAAAGCTATACCTTTTCTTTTATGGGCCAATCGGTCAGTGGTCTGAAAGCGGGAGTGATGAACGCCGTATTCGACAACGGGCTTGAAGCACCGCTTGGTGTAAAGCCGGAGATGAAGGAAGGGACGTTGTTCGTTCCGATGAGCTCGGTGCTGGAGACCTCAAAATCTATCCGCTGGGAGAATATGTACAACCGGATCAATAAGGTTTCCGGGGTCATCGAGGGCAGACGGGGGGTAACCTTGCCGCAGAATACACCTGTACAGCTGCAGGTTCCTTTTGTCTATACAACAGAGACGTTTAACCATTGCCATCCGTTATTCCCGGTTCGGTTGAACCAGACTGCGGTTACAGGCGGCGGATATAAGCTGCTGCTGGAGACACTGAATAACGCTCCGTTCATTTTGGGCAAAAATAGTGTAGTATTGGAATTAGTTGCAGTGGATTTCAAAGGCAGCAGCAAGGCGTTGAAGGGAATAGGGCCAGAAGCCAAGACGGTAACAGCCGGGGCCTCCTCCTTTACCTTTAATGTGCCTTCAGAGGCGGAATATGTTATTTTCCGTTCACATACGAAGTAAATAGGATTCCAAGATTATTAGAGAGCAGGTTCAAACACAGATGACAACAGACGAACAACAACAACGCTACCGCTTCAGCGAAGCGCCATTCTGGGAGCTGCAGCGCAGTTATTATGAGCAGCTCGGGATGCAGGCCTGGACCAATGATCAGGTGCCGCAATATATTACCAGCAACCCGATGATCGGAACTGCCTATGCGGAGATGATCCTCGGATTTCTGCAGGACCGGAACGCTAAGGGGGAACCGGAGGAGCCGGTTATCATCCTGGAGATGGGAGCGGGTGCAGGCCGCCTTGCCTTCCATGTATTGCAGAAGCTAACCGAATTGATTGAATATGCGGGAATAGCCCTGCCTCCGTTCAAATATGTCATGAGCGACCTTCCGCTCAAAAATATAACCGGATGGCAGCAGCATCCCGGGCTGGTTCCTTTTGTGGAACAGGGAATTCTTGATTTTGCACAGTTTGATGCAGTGGCTGATGGAGAGCTGAAGCTTATCGGGAGCGGCACAGTAATCCGGCCCGGCGATCTGAAGCAGCCGCTGCTGGTCATCGCGAATTACTTCTTTGACAGTATTCAGCAGGAGCTGCTGTATGTGGATGAAGGCAAAATCTTTGATTGCGAGGTGTCCCTGCGCTACCCGGACAATGCCGCTGACCTGACCACTTCCCAGGTGCTCAAGGAAATTGTACCGGAATACCATTACAGCCGTGCAGCCGGATATGAAGAGCAGGCTTACCCGTATTCTGAGGTGATTTCGCACTATCAGCAGAATCTGGAGGATACCCATATTCTGTTTCCGGCTGCGGCACTGGCTTGCATGGAGCGGCTGGACAAGCTGTCAGGGGCAGGTTTTGTGCTGCTGACTGCCGATAAGGGCGATCACCGGCTGGAGAACTGGAAATTCTCTGATCCGCCGAAGCTGATGCATCACGGAAGTATCTCGCTGACCGCCAATTATCACGCGATGCAGTATTATTTTGAGCAAAAGGGTGCCTTGTCGCTGTTCACCCCGCATCATTATAAGAACCTGAACGTTGGCTGTATCCTGATGCTGAAGGACCCGCACGCCCATGTGCAGACGCGGCTGGCTTACCGGCGGTTTGTCGAGCGCTTCGGACCGGATGACTTCTTCAGCCTGAAGATGTGGGTGGACCAGAACTACGACTCGATCGGGCTGCAGGCGCTGCTGGGCTTCTGGCGTCTGGGCGGATACGATGCCGAGCTGTTCATCCAGAGTGCAGAGCGGATCTCGGCCCTGCTGCCCGATGCCAATGATGAGGAGCTGATTGATCTTCAGCTGGGCATACAGGTGATGTGGAACGGCTATTATCCGATGCCGCAGAAATATGATCTGGCCCTGGACAGCGGACTGGTGCTGTTCGAAATGGACCAGTACAAGGAAGCACGCTGGTTCCTGGAGCGCTCACTGCAGGAGAGCGATGAGGAACCGGTTGTAACGGTGCTCTACTGTCTGGCCATTTGCTGCTATGAGCTGCAGGACGATGCAGGTGCGCTGGATTACACGCGCCGTGCACTTGTCCTGGAACCGGAACATGAGGAAGCTTTGGATCTGCTGGCTGCGCTCAGCGGAGACTAATTAAGGGATTACAACGTAAGCGGATGAACAGGAAGCGGTATAGCAGAGGCGGGATCCAGGGTTAACCCTGGATCCCGTCTTTTTGTGCGAACCTTAATTTTGCCTTTTGGCGGTTGTCTCCAAAAAACATCCGGACTAAACGGCTCACTCTGCGCAGCTGTTCAACATACAATTAAGAAAGCACAATCGTGATTGCCGGAGCCGGAATGGCGTTAAATGATAATAGGTAAGAAAGAAATGCATGGAAATTACATTTACTTTTTTCATTAGGCAGATTATAATGAATACAAAGTAGAAGTTGCATGAGGGAAACTTTCGTGTAGGAAGACAACATTTTCGGGTTAGAGGAGGGTTTAACATGATGGAGCAAACAGCGGTGGAGACACCTGCAATTATAAAAACTCATAAAAATAAGACTTCGGCGCAAGCTGTACTTAACGGAGATGTCAGGGGCCTGAAACGGCTGCTTCCGTTCTTAGGCCCGGCATTTATTGCCTCAGTGGCTTATCTGGATCCCGGAAATTTCGCCACCAATATTACAGCAGGCTCGAAATACGGCTACCTGCTCCTGTGGGTAATCGCCGCATCGAACTTGATGGCTGTACTGATACAAGCGTTATCCGCCAAACTGGGGATTGCTACAGGCAAGAATCTGCCGGAGGTGGCGCGGGAGCGGTTCCCGAAGGGCGCAGCGATCTTCCTATGGATTCAAAGCGAGCTGGTCATTATTGCTACCGATTTAGCGGAGTTTATCGGAGCCGCACTTGGACTGTATCTGCTGTTCGGTATTCCGATGCTGCCTGCCGCCTTGATAACTGCGGCCGGTTCGTTCGCCATATTGGAGCTGCAGCGGCGCGGCTACCGGACGCTTGAAGCCGGGATTGCCGCGATGGTGATGGTCGTCGTCCTGGCCTTTGCGTTCCAGGTCATTATGGCGAAGCCGGATGCCGGGGCTGTAGTTGCCGGGATTTTTACCCCGGGGTTCCAGGGTGTAGACAGCGTGCTGCTGGCAGCAGGTATTCTCGGCGCAACCGTCATGCCGCATGCGATCTATCTTCATTCCTCGCTGACGCAGAGCCGTGTGGTCGGAGACAACGATAAAGAGAAGAAACAGATTTTCAAATGGGAAATGATCGATATTGTGATTGCCATGGTGATTGCCGGTGCGGTAAATATGGCGATGGTGATTGTAGCCGCTGCTTTATTTTTCAAAAACGGGCTGGTGGTTGAAGATCTGGATGTCGCCTTCGAACAGTTCCGCCAGCTGGCCGGGCCGATTACCGCAATCTCGTTTGGCCTGGGCCTTCTGATTGCCGGACTGTCCAGCTCATCTGTAGGGACGATGGCCGGAGATGTGGTCATGCAAGGCTTCATTAATAAAAGAATCAATCTGTATCTGCGGAGGGCAATAACGATCCTTCCTCCGCTGGCGATTATCGGGTTCGGCATCAATGCAACAAGCGCTCTGGTTATGAGTCAGGTTATCCTGTCCTTCGGGATTGCCTTTGCCTTAATTCCGCTGGTGATCTTCACCAGCAACCGCCAGATTATGCAGGGGCTGGTCAACCACAAGATAACCACTATACTCGGTTGGATCATCTCAGCGCTCGTGGTGTCGCTAAACCTGTTCCTGATTGTGGAAATGTTCATCTAAAGATGGGGAAACATCCATTACCGTTTGCCAGGCATCTTAAGTGGATATACTCTCACTAATATCGCATTTTACGCAGAATAAATCAGATTAGTTGGAAAAACTCCTGCTAACATTTCCGATACGGCCGATTTTCGCTCATATAGAGTATTTTCGCTAATGGAAGTGGATTCATTCCACCTATAGTTTCTAAAGCCGCAAAGTTCATAAGATTAGGTGGACTATTTCCGCTTAGCAAGGACAGCCGCAACAACAAAGAACCTTCAATCCCGCTTCCCGCCGGGTTTGAAGGTTCTTTTGTTATACTTAGCTGAACTATTGCTTCACAATATCCTGCACGGCTTTATCCAGCTTCTCAAGCAGCTGACCGCGGTCAATCTGTCCGCCCAGGTATTCCTGCATGGCAGCGCCGAAGCCTTGGGTTACGCCGTCAGGGAACATATCCCAGTTCCAGCCGAGGGCAGTGTCGGATTTCTCTTGAACGCCTACAGCTACCTGGCCGATGTCAGCAGCGTCTGCTGTGATGTCCGTTTCGGCCGGGATAAACTTGAATTCCTGAGTGATATATTTCTTGCCGGTTTCCGAAGTTACCAGCCAGTTCAAGAATGCTTTAGCTTCTTCCGGATGCGCGGATTTGCTGTTTACGATATAGTTGTTCGGCACACCGACGAGAATCGTACCTTCTTCATCGCTGATTGGCAGCGGGAGGAGGCCCAGGTTCAGCGCAGGATCGATTTTATCGATATCGCCTTGGGTCCAGTTGCCCTGCATCATCATTGCCGCTTTGCCGGAGGCGAATTCTGCAACCTGTGTAGCATAGTCGGTTGTCATTTTGTTGTCCTGGGCATTGTCAAAGATCACATCAACCAGATCCAGCCATTGCTCGAATACGGGATTGCCCTTAATGGTCGCGGTTCCGGCTTTGACATCTTCGATGAATTTCTTCGGATCAGGCTGGTGGGCCAGGCCTACGTTAACCAGGTGAATCCCCATCGACCACCACTCATTGGTAGCTTCAAACGGAGTGATGCCGGCGGCTTTGAGCTTGGCAGCAGCATCCTTCAGCTGAGACAGGGTTTTAGGCTCTTCGGTAATCCCGGCTTTGGCAAACAGGTCCTTGTTATAAATAAGACCGTACCCTTCAACGTTCATCGGCATGCCGTACAGCTTGCCGTCAACTGTGGCCGGAGTTTTGGAGGTTGGAATCAGATTAGCCGCCCAAGGCTGGTCGGACAAATCCGTAGCACGGTCCATATAAGGGACCAGGGCCGTGTAGCCGCCGTTGTTGAAAATTTCCGGTTCAGAGCCGGAAGCAATTTCCGCCTTCAGCAGAGCGCCGTAGTCTTCACCGCCGCCATGCGTTTCCACTTCTACCTTGACGCCGGTTTCCTTCTCATATTCTTCGGCCAGCGCATTCAGCTGTTCAGCGATTTCGACCTTGAACTGGAACATTTTAATCGTCACATCTTTGGCAGGAGCTGCCGTTGCTTCAGCCGCAGCTGATTCTTTTGGCGCGTTATTGGCAGCTTCATTGCTCCCGGAATTATTATTGCCGCCGTTGCCGCAGCCTGCGATCAGCATGGTGCAAGCGGTTGCGATAAGGAATGCGGATTTTCTTTTCATAGAATAACCTCCCTGGTCTCTGGTTCCTACAACTAAATCGTATAGCATCTGAGAATCGACTTACACTTAATATTTTGCTCGAAAAAGTGGATATTGTTGCAGAACCTGTTATCCCTTGACGGAGCCGGCCGTTACACCTTCCACAATATAACGCTGCAGTGACAGGAAGAACAGCAGAATGGGCAAGATCGCCATTACAAGTCCAGCCAGCGCGAGGTCCCATTTCTTGGTGTACTGACCGAAGAACTTTGTAACCGCCACCGGCAGAGTAGTCAAATCCTTATTCCCCCCGATAACCAGCACCGGCAGCAGATAGTCGTTCCAGATCCACAGGGTGTTTAGAATGATGACTGTAACAATGATCGGCAGCAGTAGCGGGAAAACAATCCGGAAGAATACGCCGTACGGATTCGAGCCGTCCACCCGGGCCGCTTCCTCCAGCTCATAAGGCACACTTTTAATGAAGCCGTGGAACAGGAAGACTGACAGCGGCATACCGAAGCCGAGATAGCAGGCCACAATGCCATACAGTTCACCGCGCAGCTCCAGAATACTGGTAACGCGCACCAATTGCAGCATCAGGGACTGGAAAGGAATGATCATCGCCGACACCAGCAGCAGGAACACAAAGCTGTTGAAGCGCGACGGTCTTCTGACAATCTGGTACGCAGCCATGGAGCTGAACAGTACGATAAAGATAACGCTCAGAATCGTAATCGATAAAGAATTCCAGAACGCCTGCGGGAAATTGATCGCATCCCAGACTTTGGAGTAATTATCCCAATGAAAGATTGCCGGGATGGAAGCAGCATCGAGCAGAATTTCCTTGAGGGTTTTCACAGAGTTGCTCAGCACCAGATAGAACGGTGACAGGAAGACGAGCGCCAGAAGGATGGCGAGTATCTCCAGAATGAAATTTTTCGGGCGGTATCTGCTGGTATCCATTAAGCTGACACCTCTTTCCGTTTAGTAATCCATACCTGGGTGACCGTAATCAGCGAGACAGCGACGAAGAACAGCAGTGCCTTGGCGGTGCCAAGCCCGTAACGGTTGTTGATCAGCGCTTCCGCGTAGATGTTATAGGCCAGCGACTGGGTGGAGGTTCCCGGTCCGCCTTTGGTCAGCGACAAGTTGAGGTCGAACATTTTGAATGCATTAGAGGTGGTCAGGAACAGGCAGATGGTGATAGCCGGCATGATCAATGGGACATAGACACTGCGGAACAGCTGCGGGGCACGGGCGCCGTCGATCTTGGCCGCTTCGATCAGATCCTTCGGAATGCCGGCCAGCGCAGCGATATAAATAACCATCATGTAGCCGGCAGTCTGCCAGACGAACACGATAACGAGTCCCCAGAATCCGGTGCCCGGTGTACCCAGCCATGGCAGCTGGAAGAACGAAATACCGGTGAGATCTCCGATGGTGGCAAAGCCTTTGGTGAAAATAAACTGCCAGATATACCCGAGCAGAATGCCGCCGATCACGTTAGGCATGAAGAAAATCGTCCGCAGCACCTTTTTGGTCTTCAGCGTAGTCATGAGCAGGAAGGCCAGCAGCAGCGCCAGTGCATTGGCGGCAACTACGGACACCACCGTGAAGCGCAGGGTGAAGAGCAGGGAATCCCAGAACTTATCATCATTCAGAAAAATCCGTTTCCAGTTGGCTGCGCCGGTCCAGACCGCTTTGTCCAGATCCAGCCCGTTCCAGTCTGTGGAGGAGTAATAGAAGCCGAGAAAAAATGGCGTGACCACAATGGTCAGGAAGAAGAGCAGGCAGGGTCCGAGGAACACAATTTGCTGGTCCCAGCCCCGTTTAAGCTGCAGAGCTTTTCTCATATGGAATCTCCTTTGTCTAGTTATTCTACAGGTTCACGACTTCATTATAGAAAGCCCCGCGTCTCTCCAACACTCAATTTGATGATCATAAAAGTGGATTATATTGCAGCAGATGAATTTTGCAGCGTCAAAAATTCACAGTAGCGCCCCGCACGAAACTCGGTGTATGCTGTCGTTGCGAGATTGTATCAACTATATGGCAGCGTTCGTAAAAATAAGCGTATGCTTCCGAAGCAAGTTTAGCTGCAAAGACTATTCAATGAAGCGGATGTTCCGCAAAACTTTTAGGAGGGGCCGTTATGTTCAGAAACAGCATCCGCACCCGGCTGATGGCGCTTGTGCTGCTGGCTTCGGTGATCCCGTCGGGGATCTCTGTCACGTTCTCATATCTCTATACCAAGCATTCGGTGACCGAGCAGTCCGTGAAGCAGAATACGAAGCTGCTGACACTCGGGGAGGGCAATCTCAGCAGCTATTTCAGCGGGATGAACCAGCGGGCGATGTCGCTGTACAGCGGAATTAATGTGCCCAGCTCCTTTTATACCAGCCTGCTTACGGCAAAGGATCCCCATGATCTGCCCGCAGGCAAGGCTGCGCCGGATACCCGGGCGGTGATCTCTACCCAGATGTACAACCTGTTCCTCTCCGATCAGAACACGTTCCAGATTCATCTGTATGTCAGAGCCGCCAAGCAGTCGAATCTGCTGCTAGGCGGGCTGTTCCGCCGGGAATCGGACGAATATGTCCCGCCGGCGGTTCCGGGAGGCACCTACCGGCCTTTTATAGAAGTAACCCATATGGACCACCAATACGGAATGAAGTCCGGATTTCCGAATTTGAAATCAGGGACGGTGCCTGTCTTCTCGGCCCATTTTCCGCTCTACCGAGCGCCCAGCGCCGATGTGCTGGCGGACCTGTCGATCGATTTCCGGCTTTCTGAACTGGAGGGGATTGCTAAATCGATGTACAATTCGGATACAGAACGCCTATATGTGTTGAATGAACAGGGACAGGCGCTGTTTGCGTCTGATCCTGACTGGATCGGGAAGCAGGTAACGGCCGCCTGGAGCCAGCTGCCCGGCAGCCGCGAGAGCGGACATTTCACCTGGGACAAGGACGGGTTCAAGGGAATTGTATTGTACCGGCACATTGATGCTCCCTTGTTCAAGGGTAATATTATCAAGCTGGTGCCTTACGAGGATCTGTACGCCGATGCCCGGGTAATTACCCGGTTCAATACCGGTATCGGCGTACTGTTCCTGATTCTGGGCGGGATCGTTGCGGTGGTAATTTCCATCGGGTTCACAAGGCCGATCAAGAAGCTGATCTCCTTCACCCAGAAGGTGCAGATCGGCCAGCTGGATGCCCACATGGATGCCGACCGTGAGGATGAATTTGGCCTGCTGACCCGCAAAATCACCGGTATGACCCGCACGATCAACGATCTGATCGTCAAGGAATATAAGCTTGAGCTGGCCAATAAGACCAATCAGCTGAAGGCACTGCAGGCCCAGGTCAATCCGCATTTCCTTTATAATGCTCTGCAGTCGATTGCCAGTCTGTCCTTGCGCTATAATGCGCCAAAGGTGTACGATCTCATCTATTCCCTTGGCAGCATGATGCGTTATTCGATGAATACCGAACGGACGCAGGTACCGCTGCGCGATGAGCTTGAGCATGTGCAGAATTACGTCATCCTGCAAACCGAGCGTTTCGGGGAAGACAATCTGCAGCTGGATATCGATACCGATGAGGCTGCCCTCGACATTGTTGTGCCCAAGATGATCCTGCAGCCGATCGTCGAGAATATTTTTAAGCACGGGTTCGAGGATGGAGTCCGCGGCGCGTTAATTACTATATCCTGCACGCTTGATGAGCAGGACAGACTGATTCTTGCCGTTAAGGATAACGGCAAGGGCATGCCCAGCGGGCGGCTGGAGGAGATCACCGCCAGTCTCGAGCATAGCGGCAAGGCCGAATACGAAGAGATCGGCCTGTACAATGTGCTGGCACGGCTGCGGCTGCAGCTGAGCGGCGAGACACAGCTGCTGCTGCAAAGCAGGGAAGGCCAGGGGGTTACGGTCACGCTGGTAATTCCTTTAGGCTACCGACCACTTACACAAAGGAGCGGCAAACAATGAAGGTGCTGATAGTAGACGATGAGAAGCATGTGCGGGAGGCTATCCGCTATTTTGTGCCGTGGGAGAAGCATCAGATTGCCGGCATTTATGAAGCGACTAACGGGCAGGAAGCAATCACAATTATGCAGGAGCAGCAGCCGGAGATTGTATTCACGGATATGCGCATGCCGCTGATGGATGGCGCAGAGCTGCTGGAATGGCTGCATACACATTACCCGAATACGAAGACCATAGTAATCAGCGGCTATCAGGATTTCAACTATGTGAAGCCGGCGATTGTCTACGGGGGGACGGATTATTTGCTGAAGCCGCTCAACAGCAAGCAGCTGATCGCCGCGGCGGAGCATGCCTTCCAGCTGTGGCAGGAGGAAGAGGCGGAGCGGCAGCAGACCCTGCGCCAGAGTATGCAGCTGAATGTGCTGCGGCCGCTCTACTGGGATAAGATGCTATCCGATCTGGTGGCAGGACAGGTGTCCTTTCAGGAGCTGAAGCATTCCCTAAGTGAAGAATTGGGCATGCCGCTGTTTGCCGCAGAATGCAGATTAGCAGTGCTCTCTCTCCAGGGGGCAGACTGCCGGCTGCTGCAGAGATTTCACGGCGATGTGGGATTGACCTCCTTTGTGCTGGTGAATGTCTGTAATGAGGTGCTTGCATCGAAGCAGAGCGGCATCGCCTTCCGCAGCTGGCAGGCCGGTGCAGAGATTGTTGTTCTCCTCTGGTCAGCGGTTTCGGAGGCTGAGGATTTGATGCGGGGGATCAACGGGTCGATTAAGCAGACCTATGGGGTGCAGATGGATATTGGACTCAGTTATGCTTGTGAGTTCCCTGAGGGGATACAAACGGCTTTTCACCAGGCACGGCAGGGGCTGAACGAGCGGAACCTGCTGCAGCGGGAAGGACGGATTCACTTGTACCGGGAGGCTTTGGGCGAGAGTGGATCTGTAGACGACTACGCTTTCGACACGCAGCTGGAGAAGCTGAAAATAGCAGTCCTCTCGGGTGAACTGGACAAAATGGAGCGGGTAGCGGAGGAGTGGTCGGTTCAGCTGGCCGGTCTGCCTGTACTTACGGAGAGCCGGTTACTGCGGCTTCAGAAAGAGATTGCAGAGGCTCTGCAGCGCTGGCGGCCGGAGGCGGATATCCATTTCGAGCCATGCTACGATCATGAGGGGCTATTCTCCGCCCCGCTTTGGCGGGATGGGATGAAGTCGCTGCTGCAGCGTTTATCACAGGGAAGCCCTCAGCCCCCGGACAGCCGGCTTGTACAGGAGATCCGGGAATATCTGGATCAGAATTATGCTAAGGATATGACGCTTCAGCATATTGCGCAGCGGTTTTTTATCAGCCGGGAGAATGTGTCCCGCAAGTTCAAACAGATCAGCGGAGAGAACCTGTCAGATTATTTGACGGCCCTTAGAATAGACAAAGCCAAGACGCTGCTGCACAATACCAATCTCCGGCTGTCACAAATCTCGGAGCTGGTCGGCTATGAGGATGAGAAATATTTCAGCCGGGTATTCAAAAAAGCAACCGGACAGACCCCGCGCGAATACCGCAAGCAGTGAGCTGAACGCTGCTTGCGGTATTAGGGGGTTATTTTTTGAAATAATCGGCCAGCCCTTCGGCGATGGCTTTGGCCGCCTTTTTCTGGTAGGCAGAAGTGCGGACAATCGCTTCGTCATAAGGATTGCTGAGAAAACCCAGCTCGACAAGGGTAGCCGGAAGCGTGTTTTCCCTCAGGATATGATAATTGCCGTAAGATAAGCCGTTGCTCTTCAGGCCGATGCCCTGCCCAAGCCGGGTCTCAATCGCCCGGGCCAGCCGCAGGTCATCCGATTCAGAGTAGAAGAAGGTAAGTGTTCCGGATACATTCTTCGGCGAGGAATTGTAATGGATGCTGACAAAGGCATCGGCGTTCAGCGCCGTAGCGATCTGCACTCTCCGGGAGAGGGTGGGCTTTTGATCAGAGGTCCGGGTCATCTGCACCCGCGCTCCCCTGGCTGTCAGATAGTCGCGTACATAGAAGGCCGTCTGCAACGTCAGATCCTTTTCCATCGTGTTGTAGGTTGTGCCGAGCATACCCGGATCGCTGCCGCCATGCCCGGGATCAATGACGATCAGTTTGCCGCTGATCCGGCCCGCAGACTTGAAGCTTGTGCTTGAGAACGTACTGGCCGTGCCGCTTCCGCTAGCGGTACTCCCGCTGGCAATATACTGCGCCGATACCCAGCCGGCTTCTCCGCTGGTTGTACGAATCCGTGCCCAGCCGTCCTGGCGCTCCAGAACGGTTACGGTATCCTTGGCCTTCAGGGAGCCTACTACCTGGTAGCCCGTTCCGGGCCCTCCCCTGATCCGCAGGGAATCCGCGGTTACGGTTGCTGAACTGCTGCCGGAGGTTGTCTTGGCAGAAGACAAAGAGCCTGATGCGGTGCCGGCAGTCTTCTTAAGATAATAACCCGCAACCCAGCCGCTGACAGATCCGGAGCGGATCTCCATCCAGCCGTGCTGCTCGTCGGTAACTGTTACTGTTGTGCCGCTCTTCAAAGATCCTACAACTGAAGCACCGGCGGCCGGCTCGCTGCGGACAATAAGAGAACTGGTATAGACCTTCGCCGTATAAGACGCCATAGCGTCCACACGGGTGCTTTGGAGCAAGCTTCCCATCAGGAGGCCGGCTGCCAGTACTGCAATATGTATTCTTTTGTTCATAAGAAGCCTCGTTTCAGGGTGGTATACAATCCTATTACCCTGTTTCATCGGCAGAAGAACAGGATTTTATTAAAATTTAAGGAAATGGGGCTCTGTTCCCAGATAGAAAAGGGCTGTATAATTATTACAGATTGGGGAAACTGACATAAGGAGCGCCGCCGTGACCAGACCAAAGCTATTCATTGGATCTTCCAGAGAATCTATCCGTTACGCCAGGGCGATACATGAGCAGTTGAAGCGGGAGGCCCAGGTGAATCCATGGTATGCCAATGCCTTTCGCGCGAATGAATATACCATGGAGGCACTCGAACGGAACCTGGATGAGAGCGACTTTGCCGTTTTCGTGTTCTCTCCGGATGATGTAGCCAGAATCCGCGGTAAATATTATTATGTGACCCGTGATAATACACAGTTTGAAATGGGCTTATTCTGGGCCAGGCTGCGGCGCAGCCGTGTCTTCTGCCTGCTGCCGGATCAGGTGCCGGTCCGCAATGATTTAATTCCGGGAGAGAATATTGAGGAGTATCATCTGTTATCCGATTTATCCGGCCTCACTCCGCTGGAATACGAATGGCAGCATGAGAATCCGGTGGCGGCCGTAGATGTAAGCTGCGGCAAGATCATTGACAGCATTCAGGAGCAGGGAAGCTACCGTGATCCGCAGAAGGAGCTGGAGCAGCTAAAGCATGAGCTTAGGCGAAAAGAAAGTATCCTTCACTTCTTTTGGCAATATAATAGTAATGTGACTGCTCCTGAAGGAGGGCTGCAATATCAGGCGCTCAGTGAAGCAGTCCGCAATTCTTTTTTGCCGCCGAAGCACTGCCGGGTGATGGGCGCCGCCATGTGGCAGGCCCGTGAGGGAGAAGGTCTGATGCAAGTCGGCGGAAATGTGGGCCGGGGACATGTCTACCCGTTGTCGCTGTATGAAGCGGAACAGGAGAAACGTCCGGGTGTGCTGGATGCTTTTATGAGCAAGGAATGGACCTTTTTTCAGCGTACGGAAGTTGCGGAGGTCTATATCCTATGCTATCCTTTAGGTGAAAAGCATGTCCTTTCTGTACATTTTTCCGGAAGTGACGGATTATCCGCGGATGATCTTACCGAGGTGGTGACGCATAACCGGGATTTGTTCCGTACCGTCAATCATTTAGTGGGAGGGGACTGACACGATGAAGAACATGAAGAATGCAGTCAGTTTATCCAGTGCTGTCCGCCGAACCGCAAACGGAAGCGGCAGTGAAGGCGGCAAAGGCCGCACGAAGCGGAAAGCGGGGACCGGAAGGCCCACCAAGCTGTCGCCTTCGTCCATCAACGTATATATTGCGCCTTCTCTGGAAGGCGGAGACGACGAATATAAGAAGCTCGTCAGCGGGAAGGTCGATAATAACAAACCTTCGTTTGCCTAACGAATATAGGGGTCCCCAGTCATTACTGGGGGCCTTTTTTTATGCTGGAGAGATGGGGGACGGCAAGCCTGTGTTTGATTCCGGCTGCCCGGATCAGGAGGGCTCCTGTCAGGGTTATAACGCTGAGCATTCCGAACACGGGCCAGGCTGCCTGGAAGCCGAAGATCCCCAGCAGACCTCCTCCCGCGATAGGACCGCCAATGGTCCCCAGCTTCACGATTTCCGCGCAGCCGAAATATAACCCTTTATTGTCTGCAGAGGACAGTTCATCCACCAGGGCATCAAACCGCGCACCGATCAGCAGCTCTCCAAGACTGAACACCGTAATGAATAACATCAGCGGAGGGTAGGCGGCCGGGAAGAGAAAGAACAGAAAACTCAGGCCGATCAGCAGATTGCTGAGCAGTACAACACTAAACGGATTCCATGCAGAGATCCGGCGTAGCACGGCAAACTGGGTGGTGAGAATAACAATGGCATTGACCGACAGCAGGATAGAGTATAACCGGGTGCCGTCTGCCAAGGTGCCAGTATTCGATAGAAACTGGGAGACAGTTCCGTTCAGCTGCGAATAGCCGAAGAAGGAGAAGCTCATCCCCGCCAGCAGCAGCAGATATACATGATCCTTGCGGATCGCCCAGAGGGACAGCAGACTGCGGGACAGTTCGGACTGAGTATTATGCTTGTTATATGAATTTTCGCGGAAGAAGAACATCGTTGAAGTTCCGTATAGAATATACATGAGGCCGAGGATGACATAAGGGAACAGGGTCATTTTCATATTAAACAGCAGGCTGAGCAGAGGACCGGCAAAGCAGCCCAGGTTAATCGCCGTGTATCTCAGGTTAAATACGAGCAGCCGGTGCTCCGGGAGGGACTCTGTGGACAGCACTTTTTTGCTTGCCGGTTCAAAGACTGAATAGCACAGGCCGTTCAAGGCGTTCAGCAGCAGAAAGACCGGGAAGCTGTCGGCGAAATAGAACAGTATGAACACGGTCCCCCAGATAAGCGGAGTATACAGGATGATTTTGTGGAGCGGAAGTTTATCGGCAAACGTGCCGCCAAGCCAGCTGAAGGCTACACCCGCCAGCGGATTGACCGCGAGGATGAGGCTGGTGAGCAGGAGCGGGATGTGCTTTTGACCGGTCAGAAAGATCGATAAATAAGGAACACTCATGAATAGTGCGGTTCTCGTAAAAAATGTGCCGGCCAGGATATTCCAGACCTTACGGTTAAGCTGAGGTGCCATACGCAGATTCATTGCCGTCTACCCCCGGAATTTGTCATTTTCTTTGTGCCGAGTGTAGCATACAATAAAAATCAGGCTTACAAATTGTGCCGTATACTCACACCGGCAAACGGAGTGAACAAGTGATGATTCTGGGTAAAACAATAGGGCAGATCCGCAGATCGAAAGGAATGAACCAGTCCCTTCTGGCTGGTGGCATCATGAGCCGCTCCAACCTCTCACGCTTTGAAGGAGGGAAGTATTATCCCGGCTATGACAAGCTGATCCTGCTTCTGGACAAACTCGAAATGTCGTTTGAGGAGCTGCTTTTCCTGCATCAGGACAATGCTCCGCAAGTGAAGCGGACGCTGCATCTGGAGCTTGCAGAAGCGGGTAACCGCTACGACTTCGGCAAGGTTAAGGCGATCAGCCGGGAGTGCCGGTCAATGTATGAGTCCACACGGACCGAGGCCTATTACCATCTATATCTGCTCGGCCAGGGGGTCTTGATTCAGCATCATCATGCGGATGAAATAACGTCGCTGAATGAGATTGCAGCGTATATCAAGCCGTATTTGCTTGGTGTGGATAAATGGTATCTGTACGAGTTTAAGCTGCTCAACAATTTTTTGTTTACACTTAGCAGCAGTGATGCCGTTTTTTTCGGGCTCAGAGGCACGAAAGAATTTGACAGATACCATTCCTTTCCGGAGAGCAGAACGGTCCAGCAGCACCTGCTGCAGAACCTCTCGATCCTTTGCCTGAATGAGCATAACTATGAACAGAGCCTGATGTTTCTCGAAAAAGCACTGCCGTTAGCGGATAAAACCCATCTGCTGTACGATAAAATTGTGACCTTAATTTATTACGAGCTGACGTTGCTCTGCCTGAAGCAGAAAGACAGCGCGGCTGAGTTAAAAGGGTATTTAAATATTCTCAGACAGCTTGATTTTGAAGACAGCTATCAGGCTTTGCTTAAGGTCTGCCGCAGGCATCTGACGGTAGAAGAACAATAGTCCGGTCACGCCAAAAAGGCTGCGCCGTCCCAAGCGGGGGACAGTGTAGCCTTTTTGGTGTGCGAATTACATACATAGCCTGAATGATTGATTAGGCCTGCGAAGTGCCTGCGTTAGTTTTCTTGGCGATTTCCCGGCGCACCACCGGAGCAACCTCCGTAGCGAGCAGTTCAATTGCAGTAGCCACCTTGCTGTAAGGCAGTCCGCCGATATCGAGCTGGGTCATAAAGCGGTTATGGCCGAAGAGCTCATGCTGGTATAGAATTTTTTCGATGATCTGCTGGGGGCTGCCGACAGCCAGCGTATTGACCGGGGAGACAAAGCGGCCAAAATCACTGCGTGAAACCCGGTACTCCTGCCCGGGATGCGGGCTGATAGCGTTACGGTAGCTGTAATAGTAAGGGTAATACTCATCGAGCGCCTGCTGTGAGGTCTTCGCGATATAGCCGTGGCTCGTAATGGCGATCTTCAGGTCATCTGTGGAATGTCCGGCTGCGGCGCCGCTGCGGCGGTAGGTTCCGGCCAGATTCTGGAACGGCTCAGGGCTGCCGCTTAGAATCGCAATAGCCATGCCGATGCCTAACCGCCCCGCCTGCTCGGCGCTTTCGGGTGAACCTCCGATGCCAACCCAGAGCGGGAGCTTCGGCTGCAGCGGACGCGGAGCAATCTCGGCATTATTCAGCGGTGAGCGGAAGGTTCCCTTCCAGTTCATCACCTCATGCTGGTTCAGCTCCAGCAGCAGCTCAAGATTCTCAGCGAACAGTTTCTTATAGTCTTCCAGCTCATATCCGAACAACGGGAAGGACTCCAGAAAAGCACCGCGTCCGTTAATAATCTCCGCACGTCCGCCGGACAGCAGATCCAGTGTGGCAAAATCCTCGAATACCCGTACGGGATCGGAAGTACTGAGCACAGTAGTTGCGCTGGTTAGCTTAATCCGCTTGGTCACCTGGGCAATTGCAGCGAGCACAACCGGCATGGAAGAGATGACAAAATCAAGCCGGTGATGCTCACCCACGCCGAATACATCAAGTCCGGCCTCATCCGCAAGCTTAGCTGCAGCAATGACCTCCTGAAGCCGCTGCTGCGGGCTGATCCGCTGTCCTGTATGACAGTCGGTCACCATGTCACCCAGTGTATAAATGCCGAATTCAAATTCAGGCTGTTTATCCTTATTTACGTTGTCAGTCATAAGTACAGACCCCTTATTCATCAGAATGGTTGGTTATCTATATAGATTGAACTTAAGAATTTTCTATTTGGGGATTAGCTGTGACTACAGAGAATATTTGGGCTTGCGGCCGCTACCGCTCCTCCAGCACCAAAATTCCCCTCCGCCACTTTTTCCCTTATTGTATATTTTCAAGTTCAATCTATCTAGAGTGTGTGTGCTTGTCCGTTATATGTAGGATTCGATTAGTAGTATAACATAATAACTTACAAAATGTAAGTATGTGAGTAAATGTTTTGTCCTGTAAGCGGATTACCGGCATTGTCTATGTCATGTTGCTCCGTATGCTCGTCTCTTATTACTATCTCATACTACTGTCTTTTATTGCTGTTTCTTATAGTGTATTGATTTTCGCAATATTCATCCAGTAAATCCAAGGGGGTGGAAAATTATTGAAATTTTAGCGGGCCAGGGTATATACTCGTTGTGGCTTCAAGGGATGGACAAGGAGGAGGAGCTGCAGAGCAGGGTAGCGGAACATCATTATCTGGGGAGGCAATTTATATATTATGAAAAAAATAAACTTCAAAACCGGGGCGCTCACCGCTCTAATCGGGTTAAGTCTGCTGGCCGCCGGCGGTACTGCCCGATCCGAGGCGTCAGATCCGCATAATTCATACTTAGGAGATAATTTCACGAGTACTGCTCCTGAACCTCCTGCGGCAACAACGATATGGTCCAGCGAGATGGATGTGCAGGCTGATCAATCGGCGGCTGGCCGGGGATCTGCGGTGGCCGGAGAAGGCAGGATTTACCTCATTCAGCAAGGGCAGCTGCTCGCACTGAATGCCCAGACCGGCAAAAGAGTCTGGAAATATGGGGCGAAGCTGATAGCACCGCTGTTGTATAAGGACGGCGTGATCTATGCAAGCTCGCAGGCAGGTACCCTGTATGCTGTCAATGCGGCAACAGGCAAGAACAAATGGAGTTCTTCAGGACCCAGTAAAACTCCGTACCAGCTCCTTATCGACCAGGACCAGCTTTTTGCCGTCAATGGAGATATTCAGGCCTATAACCTGAAAGACGGCAAGCTGCGGTGGAAGGAAGATTACACTGAAACGCTGTATTTACCTGTGCAGGTTCAAGGTGATCTTGTGCTGGCCGAGGATACGATATCCGGAGCTTATATGTATGATGTTCTGCATGCTTTTGACCGCAAAACAGGGAAACAGCTGTGGGACGCAAGCAATCATGCCTTGCCCATTGCTGCCGGCAGCGGGACGCTGCTGTCACAGCAGACATCGAGTCTGGTAAACATGCTTCCATTGACCACGCTGGATACATTGGATGCCAAGACCGGCAAGGTGCTGAAATCGGTAGAGTATAATCCCGGGAATGTGAATCCGGATGAGGTACTGAACAGCGGCGGGAAGGCCTGGGTCAGCGGGAAGCAGCTGTACATCAATGATGGAAATACAGTTTACTGTTATCCGGCAGATGCTGATCCGGCCAAGACTACTAAGATAACCTATTCAGCAGCGGGCGGCGGGAAATCCCTAATGTATGCTGCAGGCCCGTATGACGGAAGAGTATTGTTCAGCGACGGTGAAACCGTGTACGGTGTCAAAACCACCAACAGATACGGGGTGTCTTATTATGGAGGCATAGCGATTGCCCGGTTCGACCTGCTCGGACACGGCATGTACATTGCCCGTACAGACGGTCAGCTGGTGGCGGTTAATCTGCTTACGGGAGCACTGGTGCTGCAGCTTAAAACCTCCGGCAGAGTCTTCGGGCCAACCCTGCTGGAGAACGGGATGATTATCGTACAGAGCAAGGGGAAGGTTACAGCATTTAAAGAGCCGGCAGTTTTGAAAATGGGTTAGTTTACCAGAAAAATTATTTGGCATAAAATTGTGCATGGAGAAATTTTTGTGTAGAAGCGCATCGACAAAAGTACCGGTCCGTGATCAGGCGAGCAACAAATCAGGCTGAAACACTAAGTAAATCCTGCCGTGTCGTCAAAAGGCCCCGAAAAGGGGAAAAGAGGGAGTTGATGATCTGCAGGCACACGAATGACGTACATCGGAAAGCCTTATGAGGGAAAACCTCACGTACGGTTTGATGAGGAAGGGCTGGTTTTTCCAGCCCTATACTCTAGTGAAAAAATATATAAGCTAAACTCAAAAACTACAAAAGGCTGAAGTAGCAGAGGGGCTTTTGGAACTGGAGGAGCGTTAGCGACGCCATCATCACCCGCCAGGAAGATAACCGCAGGCATGCCCGCACTGACAGCAAAGAACCCATCTCCACATTTGTGGAAGATGGGTTCTTTTGTTCGGGCAGGAAGCATCGGTTTGGTTTAGATGGAATGCGTTCCGAAATACTGGTAGGTTCCTTTAGGGAACACATTCCATTCACCCTCCAGCGAGAACTGCCCGGAGCCGGTATAAATGCCGGGTTTGCGGATAATCGTACCGCCGGATGACAGGAACTTCTGAGTGGATGCCGGATTGCCAAGCATATCCACAATCTGGCCGTTCTTTTTGAGAACGATGGCTACAACGTCATAGCTGGATGGATTGTATAGCGAGAGCTCGTCATTGTAGTACCAGATATTCATGATATCGAACGCATCGTAAAAAATGTCGTTAATGAAAATATAAGGTGATATAGTAGGCCATTGCGTATTAATGGTCTGTGATGTGCTCGAGATGGTCTGGGTATTCTTCATATAACGGTACACTTCAATGGTGTATCCTTGCGGACTCGCAATTGGAGTACCTGTGTTTTTGTAATACAGCTCCACGGCTATTCTGCCGTCTCCGCCATCCAGATACTCCGAGAAAAAGAGCTCGCCGGAACCCTGCGGGGAGACTGTAATGGACAGTACAATCGCACGCCCGTCAGCGCCGACGATCCACACATAGCCCGGCATCGGAGTACCAGTCCAAACGGTACCATTCAATGGTGCCGGACCGGTGAATGTACTGTCAGCGGTACCCATATACACTTTGAATGATGTCTGGCCAGGGAACAGCTTCGAAATATCATAAGACAGCGACTGTACACCCTGCTTGGTATTGATCGGCACGAGTCCGTTGCTGACAAGCTGGGCAGTCGTTAATGCAAAGTTGTAAGCTGCTGTACCGCCCTTGCCGTCTGAAGCCGTAACGGTTACTATTCCGCTGGCGGAGGTGCCGGCTGCCGGCGACAATGACAGCACGTTTCCTGAAACGTTGACTGCACCGGCTGCTGCGGAATCAATGACGGCTGTATAAGTCAGGGTGTCACCATCAGCATCTTCAAAGAGCTGGGACAGGTCGTAAGTCCGCGTATTGGTGACACCAGGCGTTAGGATCTGCGGTGAAATTGCACTTACTACTTCCGGCGCGGTGTTCTGCTTGGAGGACACAGTCACGGTGAACGAGACGGTGACTTGGCCGCCGCGCTGATCCTGGGCAGTTACGGTAATTACGGCGGTTCCTTCGGCCGCTGGCGTCAGCTTCAACATTTTCCCTGAAACTGCTGCATTCACGTTGCTGCCGGCATCTGTGCTGGCGCTGAAGCTGAGCGTGTCCCCATCTGCATCAGTGAATGCGGTGCTGAGATCAATTTCGGTTGCCGGACTGCCCGTATAGAGCGTTGTACTGGTAAGCTTGCCGTCCACTGCCTTTGGTGCGGCGTTGACATGGACGGTAAAGGATACCTTTGTCTTGCCTCCGTCGGCATCGCTGGCAGTGACTTGAATGACCGGAGAGCCATAGGCTTTGGGACTTATCGTAAGCTTACTGCCGGTTACCGAAACTGCTGCTTTAGCAGAGTCGCCTGATTCAGCAGTGTAGGTTAGAGGTTCGCCCTCCGGATCAGTGAATACCGGCAGCAGATCAATCTCTAGCGGGCTGCCGTTCTCCTGCAGATCTAGATCAGGAAGACTTCCCGCAATGCTAAGCGGAGCTGCATTTACAAGCGCCTCAATATCTTGTGTAGTTTCATTGCCCTTATCATCACTGGCTTTCACTTGAACCTTAACAAAGCCGCTGGCTTTGGGCGTCAGAGTAAGCTTGGTGCCGGTAAGCAGGGTAACCACAATGCTGGTGTCTTCCGACTGGACACTGTACATAATTGCATCCTGTTCCGGATCACTGAATAGAGCAGACAGCTCGAGATCAACGGAGCTGCCGTTCTCCTGCAGAATTTGTTTGCTTACACCTGCAAAGACCGGAGCCTGATTGTGCAGCACGGTTACATCAAAGGTATATTCTGTGATCCCGCCTTTACCGTCATGCGCCTGAACAGTAACCTTGGTGGTTCCTGGAGATTTTGGCGTTAAAGTAAGTTTGCTGCCGGTTACCGCGGCTTCGGCTGTCGCAGCATCCGCAGAGGTAGCGGAGTACACAAGGGCATCTCCGTCAGGGTCATTGAAATAGGACGACAACTCAAGTTCCTGTGGAAGCCCGTAATGCGGCAGAGACTGGGCGGCAATAGCAGCAGCAACCGGTTTGGCGTTAATTACAGCGGTAAAAGTTTGCTGTGCAGCAGCTCCGTAGCTGTCTGTTGCCGTCACTGTAACCGTTGCGGTTCCGTGAGACTTTGGCGTCACACTTAGGGTATGTCCGGTTATGGAGACAGCAGCAAGGCCGTTGTCAGAACTGTTGACGGTATACGTGAGATCGTCGCCTTCCGGATCAGCAAAAGCAGTACTTAGATCGACAGTCAGCGTATCGCCGTTCTCCTGCAGCATTTGATCACCAAGCGGTGTTGTCCCCGTTTCAGGCGTGTCATTCACTATAAGCTCAAAGCTGGAAGAGACGATCCCTGCATAACCATCATTGGCTACCACTGAGATTGTGGTTACTCCATGCCCGGCAGGGTTCAGCTTCAATATATCACCGGCCACTTCGGCTGCGGCCACTGCAGGGCTGCTCGATTGTACCGAAAAGGTCAGATGATCACTGTCTGCGTCACTGAAATAATCAGAGAGCAGGATCGAGTAGGGTTCATCTGCTTCTTTCATAGATCTGTCCGGGATAGCTGATGCTTGGGGAATCGTATTGACGTTGACGTCAAAGGTGACCTGGCTTGAGCCGCCGCGTCCGTCTTCTACACTTACTGTAACCGTTGATTGGCCATGGACCTGTGGTGTAAGAATCAGCTTATCACCGTATACCGCAGCTCCGACGCTGGCTGGATTACTGGAAAGTGCAGCGAAGGTAAGCGGATCAAGGTCATCATCGGAGAATAATTGATCCAGCGGGAACTCGACCGGAATTCCATTAACCGGCAGCAGCTGATCTTCCATATTGCCTGCCGCGGGATTTTTATTGACAGTTACGGTGATTTCGGACTCGGCTGTGCCGCCGCGTCCGTCTTTGGCAATGAGCTTGACCTTGGCGGCTCCAGCCGTTTGTCCTGTTACAGTAAGCGTATGACCTGAGAGTTGAGCCGTAGCGATTACAGGATCGCTGCTTACCGCCTCGTAAATCAGGCTGTCTGAATCAGCGTCGCTGAACCAGCTGCTTAAATCAATTTCGCGCGCAGTGGCACCAAGCACTACCAGCTGATCTGCGACAGCGGAGGTTGCGGCCGGCGGAGTGTTTACACTAATTTTGAAGCTGGAATTCGTTTTCTTCCCGTTCTGGTCATCAGCAGACATCAAGATTGTGATATTGCTGCCGGCTTTTAATGGAGTAAGTGTCAACTGGGTGCCTGTTAAGACAGCTTTGACAACGGTAGAGCTTCCTGAGACGGCTGTTAGTTTCAGCTGGCTCTGTTCATCATCTTTGAATACTCCGGCAATATCAATGACTTCACTCGTACCGAGTGTCAGGATACGGTCTGCAACCGGCGCAACGACTTTCGGTGCCGTATTTACTACAGGAGAAGAGCCGGTTGTAATAGTGGACGAAGCCGCAGCTGATGTTGATAGAACGGTAGTGCTGTTTATAGCAACATTGGCACCGCCGGATACCTGCAGATTCTGCACCGTTCCGGTACTGTTCAAAGCAACAGTCCCGGAACTTTGAACGTTCAGATTAGAAATTACAGCATTACCGGTCAAGCTGAGAGACTGATTACCCGTTACAGTTACGTTAGCGACTGAACCGTTAATGGCAACTTGGCTGGCACTCCCGTTAACAACGATATTGCTGAGCGGTGTTGCCGCATTTGCGCTGATCGTTGCATCCGATGAAACCGTGACTTGTCCGGCCGTGGTGCTGCCTATAGTTTCAAGATGGACCCCCGTTTTGTTAACATCTACAGTGCTCAGGGTAGAGTTTTCAAAAATAACAGTATTGCTGTCACCGCCAAACACCTCTGTTTTACCGAGTACTTTTACATTTGTGGCTTTGAAATCATGCAGCAGCTTCGGAGTAACGATCAGGTCGCCGCGTACGGTCAGATTGCGGATCGACAGGTAATCGCCGCGGATCTCCAAATTTCCGTCCAGTGTTGCGCCCTGTCCGTCCAGCACGAGATTGCCGCTGAATTCCTCCTGCCCTACGGCCGGTTCTTTGCCGCTGCTGTTCAGATACAGTGTGTTCAGAGACTGGATGGTTCTGCCGGAAGAAGTAAAGGAAACCTCGGCCTTGTTCAGAATATCCTGATTGGCGGGATTCATAAGGCTCACGGATGAGCCGGATAAGGCAAATTTCACGCCGCTTATTGTTGCGCTGCCGCTGCTCACACTTTGCAGATTTTCCATCGTTGTACCGGAGAAAAAGGTTGCAAAAAGCAGTCCGGCCATCTCCTGGCGCTGTACCCCTGCTTGCGGTGAAAATTTACCGTCTTCAAGCGGCATATATCCCTTAACAATGGCAGTACGTACATACGGCTTGGCCCATTCAGCCACACTGCTCCAGTCTGCAGGCGCTGTGAAATCGGCAGTTTCGGGGATGATTTCCTGCCCGGAAGCCCGCACCAGCATCGCTGCTGATTCCTGGCGGGTAATCGGTGCCTTCGGCCAGAACTTTCCGGTTCCGTCACCCGACATAATTCCTGCCGCTGTAATCGCGTTAATGGAGCTGCTGCTCCAGCTGGCAGTTTTGACGTCTGTATATGCGCCCTTGGCGGCGGTTGGCATAAGCTCAAGTGTCCGGAAGAGAATGGCGGCCAGCTCCTGCCTGCTGACGATATCTGCAGGATGGAATTTGCCATCGCTGTAGCCGCCCATCAGACCAAGCTCTACGGCACGGTTCACGGATTCAAGCAGTGAGCTCTTAATCAAAGTGGCATCCTTTAGAACGGTGAGTTTGCTGGAAGAGTCAGAGGTCAGGACAGGACCTGCCGCGGCTGCGGCGCTTGAAAGAGGCAGCGCCGCGGCGAGCAGGGAAGACAGAGCTATTTTTTGAAACTTATTCATGGTCATCAGAGAGCGCCTCCTGGTCAAATATAAAGAAATAAAGATTAGTCTGCGTTGTAGCTTCCCAGATCAGCGGTATAATCTGTCCCTTCATCGGCCCAGTCGCTGGCCTCATAAGTAGAGGAGCCGATGACAGTGCCGGAT
>CAKMKL010000237.1 GCA_927443375.1 uncultured Paenibacillus sp.
CCTTCTAATGTAATGGAAGACTTGAGCGGACATGAAGGGTTCATCAGAGCAGCGACTCCGGATGCAGTGCCGGCTTTACTGGAGAAAGTCCTCCCCCGTGAAGTCAGTATACGTAATGGAATCTCCCGTGAAGCGGAGTCCTTCCTCTACATGCTGCGGGATCTGGAAGACAGCCGGATTCTCTTTGTGGTCAATAATGACCGGCAGAAGGGCGCGTATGTGGAATTGTCGCTGCGGGGAAGCGGAAGTCTTGAGGTTTGGGATATGTTGTCCGGAGCTTCGGAGGTAGTGGAGACTGTGGTGAAGGATGGGGTAACTTATTTCCATGACAATTTCGGGCCAGCGGATTCCCGTCTGTATGTGATGAACAGGCTTACGCACGAAGACGAACGATCTGAAACCAAGCAGCGTCAGGCTGTACCGCAGCAGTTCATCACCGCACTGGGTCCGGTAAGCAGATTTAGCCGCACCTCGCCTAATGTATTGACACTGGACCGGTGCAGCTATTCCATTGGCGGCGGCTCTATGTCTGAACCAATGGATGTATGGCAAGCGCAGCGGCAGGTCCGCGAAGAGCTTGGGATGCGGCAGGTATTCAGCAATGGCGGATTGCAGCGTTATATGTGGATTCATAGCCCGCATGTTAACGATGGGGCAATAGTATCTTTTGAATACAGCTTCGAAGTTACCGATGTCCCTGAGAGCGATGTCTATTTAGCCATTGAGCAGGGGAAGCGATTTGCAGTTATTTTAAACGGAAGTAAGGTTGAAGCGGCTGCAGATGGCTGGTTTCTTGACCGCAGCATCAATACAATTCTATTGCCGCGCCTGAAGCCCGGCCGTAATACATTAACGGTCATTTGCTCCTACATGAATGATATGGAGATCGAGGATTGTTATTTGCTCGGGGATTTTGGGGTCGCTGTTGACCGGCGGATTGTACAAGAGCATGATACGCTGCGATTTGGCGATTGGTGCCTGCAGGGGTATCTGCATTACTGCGGAAGCATGGTCTATCATTTGGAGTATAACCATCTGCTCTGTGAAGAAGAGAGTGATGCAGTTATCCTGGAGCTTGGTGAATATAAGGCGGTCACAGTAGATATCCGCATTAACGGACAGCATGCGGGACATATCCCATGGGCGGCAGCCAAACAACTAGACATTAGTAACTTTGTTGTTCAAGGATTAAATAAAATTGATATCGAAGTGGTTGGAAGTCCGCGCAATATGTTGGGACCATTGCATCAGGCAGGAACCCATTACAACTGGAAAGAATGGTGGGATTACCGCCGCACGGGCCAGGAATATACTCCTGAGTACGTCGTTACGCCATACGGTTTGCTGGGACAGGTACATATCTACCGTCAGCAGCAAGGCTAAATGATAATAGAAGGTGTTGATAAAATGCTGCAACCTTATGCGTTGACTATTAAAAATTTCTATTCACCGGTAGGTATTGATACAGCGCGTCCAATCTTTGCATGGAAGCTGAGCAGTCAGCTCCAGGATCAGACGCAGACATATTATAGAATTCTAATAGCACAGAATGCAGATTCATTGGCAGAAGAACTAGACCTGCTATGGGACAGCGGGCAGGTCGCTTCGGATGAACAGCTCGGAGTAATGTATAACGGCCAGCCTTTGCAGAGCACCACTGCTTATGCATGGAAGGTAGCGGTATGGAATCAGGCGGGAGTGTGTTCATGGAGTGAGCCGTCCAGCTTTGTTACCGGATATCTGAATGGCAAGGTATGGGAGGCAGAATGGATAGGCAATGGAGATGTTAAGCCATTCTATGCCCGGTACGAGTTTGAACTGAACCACAAGGTCAAGCATGCATTCGCACTGGTGTCGGGTCTTGGACATTTCAATCTGTATATGAACGGCCGCAAGGTAGATGACCACGAGATAGATCCGGGATGGACCAATTATCATAAGTCTGTGCAAGTTGTCGGCTTTGATATTACGTCCTATTTGCAAACAGGCGGTAATGCTATTGGCCTGCATCTTGGCAATGGTTTTTTCGCCGGGGACAGCGGCGGGCGACACTTTTACACGATAGATAAAGGGTATGAGCCTTATGGTAGCCAGCTGATGGTGATTGGGGAATGGCATATTGAATTCGAGGATGGCAGCCGGGAGATTCTCCGTACAGAAGCCGAAGGCTGGAAGGTACACAAGAGTGCGACTACACTAGCCAATGTATATGGATCTGAGAATTATGATGCCCGGCTTTATCCGCACGGATATGATGCTCCGGGATTTGACGATAGCAGCTGGGAGGCGGCGCAGCCGCTGATGTCACCTGCGGGCACACTTGTTGCCCAGAATCAGCCCCCGGTTACTGTCAAGCATGTCTACGAAACGTTGTCTGTCACTGAACCCCTGCCTGGAGTTTATGTATTTGATCTCGGCCAGAATATGGCGGGGATGTTTGAGATCTATGCCAGCGGTCCAGCGGGCAGCAAGGTGATTATCAAGCCGGGTGAACTGATGAGAGAGGATGGAACGGTCGCTACCCCATGGGATATTGTGACGTATTCGGAATTCACGCTAGCCGGAACAGGAGAGATGGAGGTCTGGAAGCCGGATTTCTCCTATTACGGTGCGAGATGGGTGCAAATTGAAGGCTGTACACGCGATGCAGCCGATAAAAGTAAGCCGTATATCCATGATGTACAAGGGCATTTTATCACTTCGGCCTCCAAGGATACTGGCTCATTAATCACGGATGATGCCAGAATTGATAAGCTTGCCTGCATTATCACCAAAGCCATCGAGAGTAACCTGCAAAGTGTGCATTCGGATTGTCCCACCATTGAAAAGCTCGGCTGGCTGGAAGCATCCGCACTTATGGGACCTTCCATCTTGTATGTAAAACAGGCGGAGGAACTCCTCCTCAAAATTGTCCGGGATATGCTGGATGCGCAAACGGCGGATGGGTTGATTCCTGACATTGCACCTGAGTATTCTCTCTTTCCGGATGGATTCAGAGATTCGATCGCTTGGGGAATTTCACTCCTGATGGTACCTGATTTATTGCTTGAGACGTATAACAATGTTACTGCTATTGAAATTGCCTTTCCTGCAATGAAGTCATACATGGAATATCTGAAAACTAAAGAAATCCGCGAGGGATTAATCGGCCACGGGTTAGGGGACTGGGGGATCGCGCCGCAGACCGGCGGGGATTATGTGGAGAACGTCGAAACCGCTTTTTACTATGAAGGCTATCGGCTGCTGGCCAAGTTTGCTGATATCCTGGGCTATACAGAGGATATAGTACGCTATCAGGCAGAAGCAGAGCGGATTAAGCTTAACTATAACAATCAGCTGTTAAATACATCATCAGGTTTGGATTTCAAATATGCCTATCATAGGCTCGGAGGCTCATTTGATCCGCAGAACCAGGTTGTTCAAGCTATTCCGCTTGCTTTCGGTCTGGTGCCGGAGGAGGCGCGGGAGGCTGTGGAACTTGCTTTGCAACACACCGTTTCCTCCCGGCAATTTCATTCCGGTGAAATTGGTTTGCGCTACTTGTTCTTAGCCCTGTCCCGTATGAACCGCAATGATATCGTAATGGATATGATGATGCAGCCCGAGCATCCAAGCTATATCCGGTTTGTCGAGCGCGGAGAAACGTCGCTGCCGGAATTCTGGACGGACGATGCCCGTTCCCGCAATCACGACATGATGGGGCATATTCTGGAATGGCTGTACCGGGAGCTGCTGGGCATCTCGTCGGCTTCCAGGGCGTACAAGAAAATTCTCATTGCGCCGTTCCGAAGCAAACGGGTGAAGCGGGTGAAGGGTGTTTATCATTCCATTAGAGGAGACATCAGCGTGGAATTTGCCCACTCGGATGAAGAGATTATACTTAAGGTGATGATACCGGCTAATACAACAGCCACGGTGCAGATTCCTCTTCTGAAAAGTGATTCCCGACTACTAGAAGATGGCGAACCAGTTTCATATAACCAAATCACCCGAGGTACACAGATATATGCCGAAATAAAAATAGGTTCGGGTAGTTTCACTTATGTAAACAGGCTTTAATACACAGCGAGAATATTATACAAAAGAGTATTCACTTGAATACTCTTTTGTATAATTAAATTTACGCTGTTTATGTTAACATGGAACGCCCGGCTTAAATGGAGCGGATTACTTAATGAAGAAACTTATCGACGGACTTTACAATGAACCAATTGAGCAGTCCGTTGCGGCATATTTGGGAAAGCCTTTCCGTATAGTTTCAGTCAAGAATAATGAAGTCGGAGCTATGCATGATGCGGCAATTTTTAGCGGTGGAGACTATGATGTGTTTGTTAAAGCAGGAAGTAATTCTTTCTCCTTCGACCAATTTATCCAGGAAGTTTGGGGACTGGATTACATAAATAAACATTCCGAAATTGCAACGCCGCATGTCATTAATGTCCTCAACTTGCAGGGAACAGCACTGTTAATCATGGAAGCTGTGGATGTGAAGCCTGTTGAGACGAATAAAGACTGGGAAATCCTTGGACGGGGCCTTGCCACGCTTCATCAGACAAGCCGGGATACCTGCGGACTTGAAACTCATAGCTACCTTGGAGTGTTTCGGCAAGATAATAGACCAATGAATAGTTGGGAGGAGTTCTACGGGGAAAGAAGATTAAGAGCTAGTATGAACATGGCTGCAAATGCCGGTCAACTGAACATTAAGCAGTGTCAATCTATTGAAAAACTGATCACTAAACTTCCTGAAATATGTGGTCCGAAACAAGCTTTTTCTTTACTGCACGGAGATCCTTGGCCTGGAAATTTACTATTTGATGGCAAACGGATGATCGCTATCGACTGCAGTATTTATTATGGAAACAGAGAAATTGATTTATCTACTGTCGACTTTTTTCATCCTGTATCCGAATATTTCTTTCAGGCTTATCACGAGGTCTATCCAATTGAACCAGGATATTTAAATAGAAAATCATTATGGCAAATCAATCAATGGCTTGGGCATGTTACGCTATTTGGTGAAGAATACATCCCCACGCTGATGAATGCAGTGCAGCAGTACTTGTGAACATGGTTACGCAAAAGCGTTTAAAAAAAGGATACCCTGAACCAAACATTCGTGGTCAGACTATCCTTATGTTGTTTCAATTATTTCACAGGCTCATAGTAATTCTTTTTTTTACTTCGCCCGGCGTGTGCCCATAAGTTTTGCGGAACAATCTGATCAGATAACTGGGCTCCATCCCCAGGTTCTGCGCCACATCCTGAATCGGCAGAGCGGGGCTTTCCCTGATGATCTGCATGGCCCGTTCTAGACGAAGATTCTGCAAATATTTATGGGGGGTACAACCGTATTCCTGCTGGAACAAGTGCTGGAAATGCTGCACGGAATATCCGACAGCTCTGGCCAGATTAGAGATCAGCAGCGGTTCGGTATAATGCTGATTCATAAGCATAAGCGCTTTTTGCAGTGCCTCATTATGAGGCACCTCTGCTTGAGGCAAGGGCATAGCCTCCCTCGACTGTTCCGCGACGCGGAGATTTAAAAGGAAACGGTAGAGCAGCACAGAGATACCTTGCATATACGTCTCCTCCTGCAGAGAAGAACTGGGTATATCTATCGCCTGCCATAGGTTCCGGATGTCCTCCCAGCATTCCTCAAATCTCGCAGGATAAAATGTGGTGGCGATAGTGAGTCCAATCCCCTCCAGGAAATGATCTGCCATACTGCCGAAAAAACCGACAAATCCAATATGCCACGGTTCACTGGAGAGAGGGAAATATTCATGGGCACGGTCTGCCGGAAACAAAAAGGCATGCCCTGGCCCAAGCTCCCATTCTTCACCTGTAGTCAAATCATGGAAGAGTCCCTTTCCGCTGTGTACCACAAATACCTGATAGACCGGAAAGCCAAGTGGCTTGGAATGCCGGAATTGATAGTGACTTCCCGCAGAATACAAATATAACGGAAAAAAATGAGATTCCGGCGAAGTTTTGATTAACCGAAAAGGTAGCATCATTGGATTATGATTCATAATCATTAGGGATTAGCTTAATCAATACTTCAATCCCGCCTAAGGAACTTCTTCTCACCGCTAATCCGGCCTCCTCTCCAAAATAGATTTGCAAACGTTTATGAATATTCAGCAGTCCCGTTACTTCTACATGCTCCTTGTTACCCAGTAATGCTTTTAATTTGTCCAGCTGGATGTCTCCATGATCACCATTATCCTCAACGCGGATTTCAAGAAAGGCTTCCTTTTCTACAAATGTAATCTTTAAAATTCCGCCTTCTTCCTTGTTCTCCAGGCCATGTTCAAAGGCATTTTCAATAATGGGCTGTAAAATCAGACGGGGAACAAGTAAATTGTTGTATTGTTCAGGAAGCTGCTCGAATTCGATGCGGATTCTGTCATAGAATCGGGACTGCTGGATGCTGGTATAGCTTCTGGCGTGCTCGACTTCCATGGACAGAGGCACATCATCGGAATTGTTTTTGTTCAAAAAACGGAAGAACACACCAAGATGCTGTGCAAATTTTTCCGCAGTATCGTTATCCCCTCGTCTTATTTTCTGACTTAGTGAGAAGAAGCTATTGTACAGAAAATGGGGGTTGATTTGCGCCTGCAGCTGTTTAAGCTCAGCTTTTTGGGTCAGGTCCTTCTGTATATAGACCTCTTCAATTAAATTTCTGATTTCCAAGGTCATATGATTGAATCCATCATACAGATAGTTGAATTCATTTCCTTTGCTGGCAGTCAATTTAAGCTCGCTGTTAAAGTCGCCTTGCTCCACCCTGGAGAAGGCCCTGAGCAGTTTAATCAGCGGCTTATGAATGTTTCGTTCCGTATATGCAGAAATGCTGATAGACAAGAAGCCCATTAACACAATATAGATAAACACGAGCCATTTATAGATCTGCAGATCACTCAAAACCTCTTGTTCCGGATTGTACTGCACAAAGATTCCGAAATAATCGGACTTGCGGATTACCGTCAGAAATTTCTGGCTTTTCACCTTAATGGATACATTCTTCTCTGCAGAATAATCCGGTTGCTTGCTGATCATATCCATCACACCGGTGCCATAATTACCGCCTTCGTCACTCTCGATCAGGATGTTCTGATTTTGCTGGAAGAGAAAGGAGCCGCTATTTTTAATCGTATTAAAAGTAGCTAAGGTGTCGATTAGCTTATCCCTGTTCAATTCGACGTAGAAGAACGCATCGGTCATAGTGATGTTCTTGTAGTAAGGTGTGCCTGTAGATACCATAAACAGCTTGTTATCTTCATAATTCATAATCCGGTTAACGGAGGAGTAATGCGATTCAATGAATGTAATATCATCCTCATCCAAAGTTTCCACAACATCGCTTGATATCTTCATATTGGCTTTCGGCAAGTAAAGAGTCGCCGACTTCACCAACAGGCTGCTGTTCTTCAATGAAAAGAGTCGTTCCTGCTCGGTTAACACGGCATCTCTTCGTTCATAATTAGTAAGCGTGCTGTTCGGATTCACCAGAAATACAAGCTTCCGCGCGGAAAACAGGTCATACATCATATTCTTGATGTTCATGATCTGTTGATCGATCGAGTCCACAAAAAAATCCGCCTGGGAATTCATCTTGTCGTTAATCGACTGCTTGGCGACCTTAATCGCATTGTAGTAGAGAAACGAAGAGAGGACGATGCTAACCAGCAAAAATAAAATGAAAATCGTAAGCTGTCTGGTACGAATCGAGTTTTTCCAGTTCATCATTGATCACCATATTTATCACGGTATTCCTGTGGAGTTATCCCGGTAATTTGTTTGAAGACCCGCGTGAAAGAATGAGCGGAGGTATAGCCCACTTTCCTAGAGATTTCGTGGATGCGCTCGTTCGTGGTCCGTAATAGACCTTTTGCCATTTCTACACGACCTTTCCCGATAAACTCCGAAAGATTACTGCCATACGTCTGTTTAAAGATGCGAGAGAGGTAGGAAGCATTGAAACAACCTACTTCAGCAAGTCTGTTCAAAGTCAAATCTTCATGGAGATTATTCTCAATATAATGGAGTACCTTCTGCAGTGCTTCGTTTGTTCGGTTTCTCGCTTCACTACCGAGAGTTTCAAAGATACAGCCTGAAATGTCGTATAAATACGTAAATGAATCATTCGCCACTGTCTGCCTGCCGGCAGGAATTAACGGATCAAGGCTGATTTTCTCGGCGATCGCTGCCGTTAGATTGTTCTCGGTAATAAAGTTAAGCAGCGTAATGGCTACGTTATAATAAAGGGCAAGCCCTGCATCGTAATGCTTGCTGTGAATTTGATCGTGTGCGCCTAGTAGAATGTCTAATGTTTCAAAATAGAGAATGGGTTTTTTCATTTCCAAATAGGTCTCCAGCTGTTGGATTTGCGGACGTAAAGCCACCGGCGGGAACGAAGCTTCAGTTGTCTTCTGCATGTTATCTTCTTTAAGAATCATTTGTTCACTCAAACCTATTCTTGAAATGGCCAGTCTTCTCAGACGGTCATATTGCAGATGCAGGTCCGGCATGGAACAGAGCTGCGGGCTGGTTACAAAGGAGATACTTTGTTGAACCGTCTTTAGAAAATTCTCCTGAATATATTCCAGGGCGCCGAAGGAAAGATTAAATACACGTTCCCACTGTAGTTCGTTAAATGAGTCAGCTGCGGCTGGTTTAGGCTGTAGCAGTAATAATCCATATCCATTGGAAACCAGATGAACATAGACCTGAAGGTGGTCAGGCATGAAGTGATGGACAATCTGAATCACATTCTGGTATAAATAAAATTCTTTAACGATGAACTCTTCAAGCCCGGCATTGTCCAGGCGGAAAAGATAAGCAAGCATGGGGAGGCTGCTTATAAGGGGGATTTTAAGATCATCCAACTGACTTTGCTGAACATCCCGGTTACTCTTATTGTAAATAAGCTGGTTAATATACTCTTTGCGCAGCCACATCTGCGCCTTGTCCATTTCATGCGCGAGCGACTGGGTTGTATATTCAAGTTCGATCATTTTCTTTATGTCTTCAAAAGCCTCCATGACCGTGCGGATGATAACCGCATTGTCTTCGCTTTTAAGCAAATAACGCACATCTTTGTGATCATGGATCTCGTACAGGTAATCGAATTCTTTATAACCGGTCAGAAAGATAACCCGGCATTGCGGCCAGTTGTCTTTAATCTCTTTAAATAATTCAAGACCATTCATGCCAGGCATCCGGATATCTGTCAACACGACATCGAATTTCATCTTATCCAGCAGTTGTATCGTTTTTCTGGCTGAATTAGCGGTGTAGACATCAATATCTGCGGACACTTCATACAGAAACATTTCCTGCAAGGACTCCAAGATATCTAACTCATCGTCTATAATTAACAGGCTTCCCACGTTTATTCCTCCTAAGGTGTGAACAATGGACAAGTTAAAGGGCTTATTTCTATTGTACAAAACAAAAGTACTCTTTTGAATGCGCTATCAGAAAGTAGTAAAAATATATAGGTGAAGTAAAATCATGGACGTAGATGACGGAAAGCGTTTTCTTTTATAATTCACATGTACCTACTAAGCAAGTTACAAAAAGGGAGGATAAGAAATGAAGAAAGAGAGATTGAAAAGTGCGGCCGGTATTGCGCTGGCAGCGGCAATGTTATTGTCTGTAACCGCATGCGGTGGAAACGGGAATACCAACAGTAATGCCGGTAACACGGCTGCTAACAATGGGACTGTTAATAATGCGAATCAAACCGGGAATAACGCTGCGGCTGAGGATAACCTTTATGGTTACAGCACACCGGTGAAACTTAATGTTGGTTTCGCTTTAGCCTCTGACTTTAAGGCTCAAGGTCAAGAAACAGAGACGCAAAATACCTGGATGGATTTGTACAAAGAAAACGGTTTTGACGTTACCCCTATGTACAGCGTCGATTCCAGTCAAGGGGCAACCAAGCTATCGACTGCAATCGCTTCCGGCAGTTACCCGGATGTGTTCGGAGTAACGGCCTCTGACCTTGTAAAGTATGCCCAGACGAATGTAATCGCCGATATTAGTGATGTTTACGAGAAATATGCTACCCCGGAATTGAAAGAATATTTGAATACCGATGAAGGTGCTTCTCTTGCCTCTGCCAAGGTAGATGGTAAGCTCTACGCAATTCCAAAGATGGGTAGTGGATATGACTCGGTTATGATGATGTTTATCCGCCAGGATTGGCTGGACAACCTTGGTCTTAAAGTACCAACGACAATGGATGGACTGATAGAGGTAGCTAGGGCTTTTACCAAAGATGACCCGGACGGCAACGGTGTTGCGGATACTTATGGTCTTGTTCTGAATGGAAAAGAAGGATTTGGAAGTCTTTCCGGACTGCAAGCTTTCTTTGAAGGTTATGGTGCAGTACCGGGGCATTGGAACGGGAAATTCACCTTTATTGAAAAAGACGGAGAGGTTGTCTGGGGGGGCGCTCTGCCGGATGAAATGAAGAAGGGTTTAACTGCGCTTCAAGGTATGTATAAAGAAGGCTCCTTGGCCCAAAATTTCGGGACCATGGACTTGACCGCCATTAATAAGGATTTGGGCAGTGGAAAAGCCGGCATTTTCTTCGCTCCGATGTGGGGGGCAATGACATCTATTATGGATGCGGTAAAAAGTGATCCGAACGCTCACTTTACAAGCGCCCGCATTCCGGACGGCAACGGGGAAGGTTCTTCGAAGGCATATATGCCTACATTGCCTGAAACCTATTTCGTAATCAGCAGCAAAGCCAAAAATCCTGAAGCTTTGATCAAAATGGTTAATTTAAGCGTGCAAAAACTGATCCATCCGAGCGATGAGGAAGAATTCAACAAGTATTATGGACAACCTGATGTATACAGTGGCTGGAAGTTCAGTTTGACCCCAACACTGAATCCGCTAAAAAATCTTGACAATTATTATAAGGAATCCAAAGCATTGCAGACAGGCGATGTTTCCGAATTGAATGTTGAACAAAAAGGCGATTATGACAAAATGAAATACTATCTGGATGCCGTCAAAGCTGGAACGGCTAAAGACATGATTGCTGCAAATGATGCGACATTCCTGAATGGAATAAGTTTGTATACCGTATTTGGGGACCCGCAGGGCGGGGAAGCGACCGTTGATCAAATCAAGACGAGTTCTGCCTACAATATATCGGCGTATAATTACATTCCTACAGAGACGATGTCTGCTAAGTACTCAACGCTTAACAAAATGGCACTCGAAACCATTGTGAAAATTATCTATGGTGATAGTGTGGATTCGTATGATAAATTCCTTACTTCATGGAAAGCGCTGGGTGGAGACGAAGTAACCAAGGAAGCGCAGGAATGGTACGACAGCACTAAATAATCGGAAATAAAGGTAGAGGATGTAATTCCAACGTTGCATCCTCTAATGATTGAAAGGAATAGGTGTGGATGACTAATATTGATAAAAAGAGACAACGAATGTTCCATCTTATGCTTCTTCTGCCTGTTGTGACTTTATTCATCTTCAGCTATCTTCCTATATTCGGGATTGTCATCGCCTTTCAGGACTATCAGCCGGGTTTGGGGATGCTGAAATCGCATTGGGTGGGATTTGATAATTTCAAGACGTTAGCTTTATTGCCGGATTTTATGCCGGCGCTGCGAAATACACTGGTCATTGCTGTCTTTAAGATTATCGGCAATATGATCTTTCCGGTCGTGTTTGCCCTAATGCTGAATGAACTTCGAATCAAATGGTTCAAGAAAACAGTGCAGACCATTACGTATATGCCGTATTTCCTCTCCTGGGTCGTACTAGGTGGGATATTACTAGATTTCCTGTCTCAAGGCAATACAGCAGGTGATGCCGGATTTCTGAATACATTCCTTATGAACATAGGATTGGTGGATGCGCCGATTAATTTTCTTGGAAGTAAGCACATTTTTCCTGCTTCAATCGTTATCAGCGATATTTGGAAGCACTTTGGATATAACACGATTGTCTATTTGGCTGCGTTGACCAGCATTGATCCCAGCTTATATGAGGCTTCGTCGATCGACGGTGCAGGACGATGGAAACAAACCTGGCACATTACGATACCTGGCATCGCCCCGATCATTATTTTGATGACGGTACTTTCCATCGGTAGCATTCTGAATGCGGGATTTGAACAAATCTTTGTATTGTACAGCCCTTCTGTGTACGAAACCGGCGACATCATTGATACGCTTGTTTATAGATTAGGCTTGGTCAATCAGCAATTTTCGCTATCTGCAGCGGTAGGGTTGTTTAAGTCGGTTATTTCCGGCATTCTTATCGTCGTTTCGTTTAAGTTGGCAGAGCGATATGCTGGCTACCGCGTATTTTAGAAGGGGTGTGAAATCATCATGTTTGCCAAAAATACTTCCACGAGCAGAAAACTGTTCATTATCTGCAATGCCATACTCATATTAGCCATTACAGCGGCTTGCCTGATACCGCTTGTCAATTTATTGGCCCGCTCCCTTAGCGGATCGCAGGCGATCATAGAGAACAGAGTGAAACTATGGCCGGTGGATTTCAATACGAGAGCTTATAGCTATGTGTTGGATAATAGCGAGTTCTGGACCGCTGTTCTTGTAACAGTTAAAAGGGTAGTGCTTGGCGTTCCTATCAATATGCTGTTAACGATT
>CAKMKL010000238.1 GCA_927443375.1 uncultured Paenibacillus sp.
CTTCATATATCGGCACATGTGAGTTCACACTTAAGTTAATAAAGGGAAAGTTGCTATTCTTCAGAAAGTATAACCTGCTATTGCTCAAACAGCCACTGTAAATTGATGTATGTCTGAATTCAGCGGCCATAAAAAAAGCCGGCCTCCTGTTAGGAGACCGGCATAGAGTAGTTGGAAAAGTGAACTTGCCAAAACGGATTTTGCTCTTGAACCGAATTACTGTACGCTGCTCTGCACCAGTGCAGCAACTTCTTCGGCAGTGCCGAGTTGCAGCGCCTTAGCCGCCATTTCCTTCATGTCCGCAGCGGACAGCTTGGAAATCTGGCTGCGTGCCGGCAGGATGGAAGTAGCGCTCATGCTGAATTCATCAAGACCCAGTCCAAGCAGCAGTGGAATCGCGGTGGAATCACCAGCCATTTCACCGCACATGCCGGTCCATTTGCCTTCAGCATGCGCCGCGTCGATCACGATTTTGACCAGACGCAGGATCGCCGGGTTGTATGGCTGGTACAGGTACGATACCTGTTCATTCATACGGTCGGCTGCCATTGTATATTGAATAAGGTCATTTGTTCCGATACTGAAGAAATCAACTTCCTTGGCAAACTGGTCGGCCAGTACAGCGGTAGAAGGAATCTCAACCATGATGCCCAGCTGGATATTGTCGGAGACTTCCTTGCCTTCTTCACGCAGCTTTGCTTTTTCCTCAAGCAGGAGATCGCGGGCTGCACGGAATTCACCCAGTGTAGCAATCATCGGGAACATAATCCGCAGATCGCCATGGGCACTTGCTCTCAGTAAAGCGCGCAGCTGGGTGCGGAAAATATCCTGACGATCCAGACACAAGCGGATAGCGCGGAAGCCGAGGAACGGGTTCATTTCCTTTGGAAGCTCCAAATAAGGCAGCTCCTTGTCCCCGCCGATATCCAGTGTGCGCACAACAACCGGTTTGCCGTTCATGTTCTCGAGTACAGTACGGTAAGCATTGTATTGAACTTCTTCAGAAGGCAGCTTATCGCGGCCCATGTAAAGGAATTCCGTACGGTACAGGCCTACGCCCTCGCCGCCGTTCTCAATTACACCTGTCACATCATTAGGAGTACCGATATTGGCAGCCAGCTCTACATGCTTGCCGTCAGCAGATACGGTTGCTTCGTCGCGGAGCTTCTTCCACTCGGCAATCTGCAGATCGTATGCTTCCTGCTTCGCTTTATACTCTGCCACTTCAGCATCGCTAGGGTTAATCAAGACATCGCCGCTCAAACCGTCGACAATAACCAGATCGCCTGCTTTAACCAGGGACAGAACGTTTTTGGTGCCGACAACTGCCGGAATTTCCAAAGAACGGGCCATAATCGCCGAGTGGGAAGTACGGCCGCCGATATTCGTTGTGAAACCTTTAACGAATTTGCGGTTCAGCTGTGCTGTATCCGATGGAGTCAGATCCAGCGCAATAACGATAACTTCTTCATTGATCTCTGCAGGGCTCACGTAATGAATACCGAGCAGATGGTTCAGCACTCGCTTGGTTACATCGCGCATGTCGGCGGCGCGCTCTTGCAGGTACGCGCTTTTCATATTCTCAAACATTTCTACGAATTGCGTAGCTACTTCATTCAAAGCGTAGTCTGCATTAACCGCTTCTTCACGGATTTTATCCATTACGGGGCTGATCAGCTCAGGGTCTTCAAGAATCAGCAGGTGAGATTCAAAAATCTCCGCTTTCTTCTCGCCAAGCTCAGCAAGCGTACGTTCCTTGATGGCCTGCAGCTCGCCTTTCGATTTGTCCAAGGCGTCCTGCAGTTTGGCCAATTCGGCTTCCACGTCACTTACCGCAGTCTTCGTAATCGTATAATCCGGATGTTCCAGGATAAATGCACGGGCTACTGCAATACCTGCTGAAGCCGCGATTCCTGAAATTTTACTCATGAATCTCTCCCAGCCCTTCTTTGATCATCACATCTTGCAATGCGCTGAGTGCTTCGGCTTCCTCGCTGCCTTCAGTGATCAGGCTGAGGGTGTCACCTGCTTCAAGACCCAGGGACAATACACCAAGAATGGATTTCAGAGTTACTTTTTTACCTTTTGCTTCTGCAAAAGCTTCTGTGCCTTTGAATTTAGTAGCTGTATTTACCAGGGCAGTTGCTGGACGTGCATGAATTCCATCTTCGTCAATAATTTTGAATGTTTTTTGCATAATAATCCAACTCGCTTTCCGTTCATTTTGGTAATGTTGTTAATCACATATATTTATAAGTGAGGGCAGCGCCTCCACTAGATTATAATGGATGCGCTGCGCCATTGCACATTTTACTGAATCGTGATGATATCCTTGTCGCCGATAACAACCTTGCCCGGCTTTTTCAAGGTAACTGTAGAACCTTCCGGCAGAT
>CAKMKL010000239.1 GCA_927443375.1 uncultured Paenibacillus sp.
TTCAAGGTTCTTCACGCCCAATTCTTTAGCGAAACAAAAAAGGACAGATTCACTTGAGCGTTTCTCTCAAGTGAATCTGTCCTTCTGGGCTTTTGTCCCTAAGTGGTGTAACACATCGCAGTGTCCGCATCGCTCGGACCAGCCCTTCCTATGCCGCCGCGCGGCATAGAAAACGGAACCCTAGATGCGCTATTTCACTCATAGTCGGACAATTACGATGGTTATCCGGTAGAAACTTATGGGCCATATTCCCAAGATTATATGAGTTGTTATATGAATAATCCGATTAAAACCTTTGTATATCTTACACGCTCTGTACACTCCTTACAAGCATAAATTCATGAAAAATTTCAGCATTTAATGACAATTTTTCATGAGATACATCTATTTCTTTCAGAACCAGCATTCGGACAATAATAAAACAGTAGAATATCGCTGTGAATGCCTAAAAATCATACTAATTAATGGTTAAACCGGCCCATTGCCCTTGTTTGCCCTATCACCGCTCCTCTATTAAAAGTATAATTAGTAAAACTAGCGACATAAAGGCGGAATAGCATGAAAATAAAACAACAGATTTGGTTAGCGGCATTCGCTTCTATACTGCTGATTGGCAGTATGATTACTATATCTATTATCTATCTGGAAGGAGCTCCGCTCTATCTGTCTTTAGGGGCGGGTACAGCAGGTATTTTACTCAGCACTTTCTTCCTGGTCGGCATTCACCGGAGCTTAACCCGCGGCATCGGCAGATTCCTTACCATATCGCAGGATATCGCCCAAGGCACACTTGATTCCTCTGGAAAGGCTGCTGCCGGTAGTGATGAGTTGGGACAGCTGGCCCAGTCCTTTTATACCCTTGGAATTGATCTGCACCACAAAACGGCAGAAGAACGAAGCCTGCGGCTGAAGGCTGAAGAACAGGCCTGGATCAATACCGAGGTGTCGGAAATGGCCCTGATGCTTCAGGGCTCCGTGCATTTGCAGACGGCGGCGCGCATCTTCATCGGCCGGCTGGCTTCTGCTGTCGGCGGAAGCTACGGTGCGGTGTACCTAGTGCAGCATAACCAGCTGCAATTCGCGGCCGGCTATGCTTTTGATGAAGCCTCCGTGAACCGTGAACCGTTTGGGCTGGGCAGCGGACTGGTTGGTCAATGCGCTGTTGACGGGCAAATGATCGTGATGCACAATCTGCCGGAGAATTACGTCAGGGTTCACTCCGGACTGGGTGAAGCAGTCCCCTCCACACTGATTCTGCTGCCGGTACTTTATGAGACCGCTGTAGTCGCCGTGGTTGAACTAGCCCTGATGAAAGTACTGGCCGACAAGGAGCTGCAACTCATCGAGCGGACCGGCCAGAACATGGGGGTTCTGATCAACACATTGGCCGATGTCGCCCGCATTGAGGAACTGCTCAGTGAGACTCAAATGCAGAAGGATGAACTTGAGGCGCAGACCGAGGAGCTGCAGGCCCAGACCCAGGAGCTGGAGGCGCAGACAGAAGAGCTGCTGGCACAAACCGAGGAGCTGCGGGTACAGACCGAGGAATTGGCCACCTCCAACAATAATCTGCAGCAGCAGATGATGCTTACCGAACAGCAGAAAGCCGAGATCAAAGCCCAGGCGGAAGAGATCTTCATGGCCGCACAATACAAGTCGGAGTTCCTTGCCAACGTCTCGCATGAACTGCGTACACCGCTGAACAGCCTGCTGATCCTGTCACAGATTCTGGCTGAGAACAAGGAAGGCAATCTCGGTGTAAAACAGCTTGAATACGTGCATACCATCTTCTCGGCCGGCAAGGATCTGCTGCAGCTGATCGATGAGATTCTCGATCTGGCGAAGCTCGAGGTCGGCAAGATGATGCCTGTGCTGGAGCCCGTCGCACTGCATGATGTCAGTACTCATCTGTTCCGACGGTTCGAGCAGCAGGCGAAGAAAAAGAATATCCGCTTTGACGTCCATTGTGACAGCAGACTGCCGGAGCATCTGATGACCGACGGCCACCGGCTCCAGCAGATCATTAACAATCTGCTGTCAAACGCTGTGAAGTTCACTCCCGAGCAGGGGTCTGTCTCACTGTCCATCCGCCCAAGCAGTGACGAGGTGATCTTCTCGGTCAGCGACACCGGGATCGGCATTGCTCCGTCCAAGCTGGACAGCATCTTCGAAGCCTTCCAGCAGGCTGACGGCACCACCAGCCGCAAGTACGGCGGCACGGGCCTGGGCCTCACCATCTGCCGTGAGCTGGCTACCCTGCTCGGAGGAAGAATCGAGGTCGATTCCCTGGAAGGCAAGGGCAGCACCTTCTCGCTGACCATCCCCGCTGCGCTGCCTGATGAGGATGCCCTTGCGCAGGTAGCCGCCTCCTTCGCAGTTGCGGCCGCTATGGAGAACATAGACCAGGAACCTGCGGTCAAGGAACAATCTGCTTTCCGCGAGTCCTTTGTACCGGATATTTCAATTTCCAATCCGAAGCTGCTGCAATTCGCTGAAATGGACGATGACCGGAATAATCTCGTTAGCGGTGACACTCTGCTTCTGATTATCGAAGAAGATGCCGAGTTCGCGGCGATCCTGCTGCAGCTGGCCCGCAGCAGAGGCTTCAAGGCGATTGTGGCCTTCCAGGGCGACCAGGGTCTCGCTTTGGCCCATGCCTACAAGCCGGATGCGATCCTGCTCGACCTGCACCTCCCCGTTCTTGACGGCTGGTCGATCATCAGCCGGCTTAAGAGCCGGCCGGAGCTGCGCCACATTCCGGTGCATGTCATCTCAACCACGGAAGAGAACCAGCAGAGCCTGGCGATGGGTGCCCTCTCCTTCTGGAAGAAGCCGAGCGACCAGGCTGAGCTGGAGGCCTCCTTCCTGCAGATTGAGACGTATATCCGGCGCCCGGTCAAAAGCCTGCTGATCGTTGAGGACAACCAACTGCTGCGCAGCAGCCTTGTGGAGTTCATCGCTCATCCCGATGTGCGTATTGTTGCCGTCGGTACCGGGCGGGAAGCCATGGAGCAGCTGAGCAGTCACCATTTTGACTGCATGGTGCTGGATCTGGGCCTATCCGACATCAGCGGCTTTGATCTGCTCGAGCAGGTCAAGACCAACCGCAAGCTGCAAACCCTGCCGGTCATCATCTATACCGGAAAAGACCTCAGCAAGTCTGACGAACAGCGGCTGAAGCATTACGCCGAGAGCATCGTGATCAAGAATGTGCGGTCGATGGAGCGGCTCTTCGATGAAACCGCGCTGTACCTGCACCGCAAGCATGCTGACCTGCCGCCGGACAAACAGCTGCTGATCGAGAAGCTGCATAATCCGGAGGCCGCCTTTGCCGGGAAAAGCATTCTGCTCGTGGATGATGATATGCGTAATATTTTTGCGCTCTCGAGTGTGCTTGAGGGCTATAATATGGAGATCAGCTTTGCCCAGAACGGCCGGGAAGCGCTGGAGCATCTGGAGCAGCATCCGGAAACCCAGCTTGTATTCATGGATATTATGATGCCGGAAATGGACGGATACGAGACGATGAAGCATATCCGCTCAAGACCCGAGTATGACCAGATGGTTATTATAGCCCTGACCGCGCGTGCTTTGGAGGAGGATCGGATCAAATGTCTGCAGGCCGGTGCCTCCGACTACATCTCCAAGCCGATTAATACCACACAGCTGGTTACTGTGCTCAAGGTATGGTTAATTCAGTAATTGCCGGAGCAAAGCAACGGACCTACAGATAATTTTGATTCGGTGGGAGGAACTATGGAATATCCTGTTAATATTTTACTTGTAGACGACCGGCCGGATGAATTTCTCTCCATTCAGGCCCTGCTCGCTGACACACCCTATCAGCTGATTAGCGCAACCTCCGGGATGGATGCCCTGAAATGCCTGCTGGAGCACGAATTTGCGCTGATCATTATGGATGTGCTGATGCCGGACATGGATGGCTTCGAAACGGCCAAACGGATAAAAATGCGCAAGAAATCGCGGGATATCCCGATTATTTTTTTAACTGCACTTACCTCTGAGCTGGAGAACTATATGATGGCCTATTCAGCCGGGGCTATTGATTTTCTGACGAAGCCCTTCCATCCCCTTGTCCTGAAAAGCAAGATCGACGGCTTCGTCCGCCTGTACCAGACCCGCAAGGAGCTGCAGATTAAATCGCAGGAGCTGGAATCGGCTAATATCGTGCTCACGGAACTGAAGGAGACGGCTGAGGTTGCCCTACGGATCAAAAGCGGCTTTCTCGCCATGATGAGCCATGAAATCCGCACCCCGCTCAATGGCATTATCGCCATGTCGGATGTGCTGAGAACCTCGGAGCTGACGCCGGATGATCTGGAGATGGCTGAGATTATCCATACCAGCGGTCATGCGCTGCTGTCTGTCATCAACCACATTCTCGATTTCACGAAGATTGAATCCGGCACAATGGAGCTGGACTATGAGCTGTTCAACTTCCGCTCCTGCCTCAAGGAAACGATCGACCTGTTCAGAGCGCTGGCTATGGAACGCGGTCTGCAGCTGGAAATGTTCATTGACCCGAATATTCCCGACCTGCTGGTCGGTGACCCCAACCGGCTTAGACAGGTACTCAACAATCTGATCGGTAACGCCATTAAATTCACTTCCAGCGGAAGTGTGAAGGTCCATGCGGGCCTCAGACAGGTGCTGGATGGCGTGCTGCAGCTGGAATTCGTCATTGAGGACACAGGCATTGGGATTCCCGCTGACAAAATGAAATATCTGTTCCAGCCTTTCACCCAGATCGGCGCGACCATTGACCGCAAGTTCAAAGGGACGGGCCTTGGCCTCTCCATCTGCAAAATGCTGGTGGAGCTGATGGGCGGCACCATCTATGCCCGGCCGGATATGGAGCAGGGCGCGGCGTTTGTCTTCACAATTCAGGTCACCGAAGGCAGCCCGGATTAAGATCTGCTGCTCCAAAAAACATAAAACCGCAAGTCTCCTGGATATGGAGCGCTTGCGGTTTTTGTATGTGGATCCGGCTTCTGCCGGCAGGAGAGACGGCCGGAGCTTATTCGCCGGTCATTCGCGCCGGAGCAGGGTGCGCAGCAATGTACTCCAGCGCGTTATAGATCATTTCCGCAGCTTCCGCACGGGTAATATCAGCGGACGGATGGAACATGCCGCTGCTGTCCAGAGCGGCAATGCCCAGCACCAGCGCCAGCTGAACAGAACCGTCCGAGCCGCCCGTAAACTCCGTGCTGTCGGCGATATCTACCGGCATAATTTTAGGTATGGTCAATCGCTGGGAAATGGGGTTTGATAATAATAAGATAAGATTTAGACTACCTGAGTTGACAAATGCAGTTCGCGGTATTTGGCCGGTGTAATTCCTTCCTTCTTCCGGAACGTCGCGACAAAATGACTGACATCATTGAAGCCGGCAAGTAATGACACTTCCTTGAGTGCCATATCTGGATTCGTAATCATAATCTTCTTTGCCTGCCGAATTCGCAGCTGAATGAGGAATGAATACGGACTCATACCAAATGCATCACGAAACAGCTCATTTAAATAAGAAACGCTTATCTGTGCCTGCTCCACAATTTCCGGAAGTCCAACGTTAGCCGAGCAATTATTCTCCATCCACTGCACAACCGGACGCAGCTTATCGTAATATTGCGACAGTGAAGGCTGATCATTACGCATCCCGTATTTTCTCAGCAGCATCAGAAAATGATAAAGCTCCGTCGATGACTCTAGTCCCGAGAACTCCTCATCCCGGTCTGCCTTATAAAACATTTCCCCAATTACATCTGCGAATGATACCTGATCTGCCTCCTCAGTATAGATCGCAGATACATTCATGTTAAGCGCATCTAATATCGCTGATGCAGCCGTGCCTCCAAAAGTAATATAGATCGTAGACCAACGGTCCGAATCTGACAATGGATGATATGCATGCGGCGTAAAGGGGGTAAGCAAAACGCCTTTCCCGGCTGTAAGCGCGAAGTACTTTCCGTCCATTTCAAAGCTGCCTTCTCCGCTTAGGGTATACAACCAGTGGTAATACGGATAACCATCCGGCCTGACAAACATAAGCTCCCATGCGCTATATCCAATGGTCTCAATAAACAAAGGGAGCGACCGTTCTATAGAATTGAATACACACCGTATGTTCTCATCGTCCCATTTCAACTATGATCCCACCTAGCTGCTATTGAATTCAAAATACACTTTATTGTATTACAGCATTGAATTACTTTTCTGTAAACTGGAAGTTAGAGAAGATATTGAAAAAAGAGCACTTTTCTTGCCTTATGGTAAGTAAAATGCTCTTTTTCCCAATAACGATACTATAGATTAGTACGATTTATAGAACTTAACATTATCTACGTTAATCCAGTTATTCGCGTTAGCGTCTGAATAGATGCCAATCTCCGCCTTCCCGTTCGTCACCTGGATATTGTCAATTCTAACCTTCGTCCATGAGGTTGTGCTGACCGGCAAAGCCGTCTGCTTCTCGGTTCCTCCATAGTTCTTGGCATAGATATAGGCTGAATTTTGTCCGCCGCTGTTCAATACCCAAGCCGTTAACGAGTAGGTCCCATTTGCAAGACCTGTCTTCACCTGATAAGTGGAAGCTTTGTACGCTGCTGATTTAAAGAGCGTCAGCTTATAGTCGCCAGCAACGCCGGGCTGTTCAGTCTTAATGGCGCTCAGATTAGCCGTTGTATTTGCCCATACTCCCCAGCCAGTAGGTGTACTCGTGTAGCCGTTCGCATCAAAGCTGCCGTTCGTCAACAGGTTCGTTGGTGTAGCTTCGCTGAACACAGACAGCGACGACAAAGCGTTCCCGGTGAAATCAAACAGCGTCTGGTTGTCCCACGGATTGGATAACAATCCCGTATCATTGTTATACAGAGCGCCCGCTTCCGTTCCCCAGTTTGCGCCTTCTACCGGAAGCCATTCCGGTTCCCACCAGAAGATTCCCCGGCCGTGACCGTTCGGCACATCCTGCACAATTTCTTTTAAATCCCGCATATACGCAACTTGTCCTGCAGGAGATGCCGAATAGCCGCCCACACTTTCCTCTGTTGTATAAAATACATTGCCAAGGCCGTCGCCGTCGTCAAGCGTAAACCCGTAAGCGGTCTCAACGATCATGACATCCTTGTTGTACCGTTTGCTGATATTGTTCAGGTTGTACGATAACTCGCCCATGGTGCCGTGCCAGAACGGGTAATAGGACAAGCCGATAATATCAAATTGGACGCCTTGCGCTACAATGTTGTCAAACCACCATGTATACAAACTGTTGTCACCGCCATGATCCAAATGCAACACGATCTCATTTAGTCTGATTGCCCGGATCTGCCCAATGATCACTGAGTTGAAAATCAAGAAACACGCCCATGCCCTTCGCTTTCGCCCGTTTAGCCAAGGCAATGGTCGTTGCAAGGTCGTTCGTACCCCCGCCGTAAGCATTGCCTTGGCTGTCATACGGATCGACCCAGAGCCGAAGCCGGACATAGTTCATCCCATCTGCGCTCAAGATCTGCAGAGCATCCTTCTGCACGCCGCCTTTATAGAACTTTCCGCCCTTCTGCTCCACCTCATTCAGCATCGATACATCCCCGCCCATGATGAACGTACCGGCAGCCTCTACCTTTTTACTGCCGATGTTTGGCAGAATAAGCGTGATGGCACATGCCAGCGATAAACTAACCTTTACCCATTTCCTCACGGTCAACACTCCTTCTCAGATTTAAATTGATGAAACACATCTATTGAATCGAGAGCCTTTCCCTGGAAGTCAAACCATGCTTGATTGGCCCAGTGATTCCCCATTGAAGCAACATCGTTGCCGTACTTCATCCCTTCAGGGCTTGCCCAGGTTGTCCCCTCCACCGGCAGCCAGGCCGGCTCCCAGTACACAATGCCAAGCCCTTTTCCGCCAGGCACCTGATCGACCGTCTGCATTAAGTCATTTAGAAACTGTGCTTGTCCTTCTACAGTAGGCGGATAACCAGCATTCTTAGCCAGTTCTTCCGTGAAAATATCCGCGCCCGTCGGGCTCTCAGCCGTATGTCCATAGGCCGTTTCAATGATAAGCACATCCTTGTTATACCGGGCGCTAATATCTTCAAGATTGAAGCGCAGCTCTGCCAGACTTCCGTGCCAGATCGGGTAATAGGATAGGCCAATAATGTCATAATCTACGCCGCGCTCCGCCATTTCATCAAACCAGGTACGGTAAAGCACGTTTGCGCCGCCGGCATCGAGATGCAATATAACTCTCATAGGACCAGATTCTCTGGCCGCCCGGATGCCTGCGTTCAATAAACGTACCAGCCGGTCAAAAGAGGCCTTCCACTCGGCCGCCTCCAACTCTTCGAATTTCTTCTGCTCGAACAAATACTTCGGTGTTCTGCCGTCCGGCCACAGCATGCCGTTTGTTGTCTCATTACCAATCTGAATGAGCTCAGGAAGTACGTCACAGGCTCCGCATACATCCAATACTTCTCTGGTATAGTTGTATACTTTCTCCTCCAGCTGCTCGAAGGATAACTCCTGCCAGTTCTTAGGTTTAGACTGCTTTTTCGGGTCAGCCCAGAAGTCGCTGTAATGAATATTCAGCATGAACTGCAAGCCTTGCTCTTTGGCTCTTCTCGCCAGTTCGATGGTCGTTTCCAGATCATTCGTACCGCCCATATAAGGGCAGCCTTCCTCATCATAAGGGTTCACCCACAAGCGAAGCCGAACAACATTCAGACCCTTGATCTGCATAATCTCAAACAAATCCTTCTTCTGATTCCCCAGAAAGAACGCTCCTCCGAGCTCCTCTACCTCTTTCAGCATGGAAACGTCTGCACCTTTAATAAAAGTTGGTTTCATCTGTATCTATCCTTCCTATCCTTTGTCTCCGCCAGCCGTCAGGCCATTGATCAAATATTTCTGCAATACGATATACATAATGGCAATCGGGATAGCAACGATTACTGAGCCAGCCGCAAATAAGGTGAATTCATTTTTCGTCTGATCGCTGATCATCGAATAGAGCCCAATGGCAACGGTCTTCTTCTCTTCACTGGAGATAAGCAGCCTCGGTAATATAAAGTCCATCCATGGAGCGGCAAATTGCAATACAGCTACAAAAGTCAGCATCGGCGATGCCAGCGGCATAATAATGCGAATAAAAATTTGCGTACGTGATGCCCCGTCGATCAACGCTGCTTCGTCAAAGCTCAGCGAAATGTTATCAATATATCCTTTCAGCAGCCAGATGTTATACGGCAGCTGTGCTGCGACGCCTACAATAGCCAGCCCCGTCAGACTATCGAGCAGACCAAAGTTCAGGAACAGCATGTATACGGCTATGGCGGTCAGGAATGCCGGGAACATTTGCAGGATGAGCATCGTCAAGAGACTCGTCTTCTTCCCCTTAAACTTGAACCGTGAGAAGGCATAGGCGCCTAAGGTCGATAGCAAAACCCCAAACACCATATTGGCTGCCGCTACTTTGAGCGTGTTCACATACCAAATTGGAAAGTCCGTGTTCCGGAAGAGATCAATATAATTGTTCAACGTCGTATGAGCCGGTATAGGCGAAGCATTGGCAAGCCCCTTCGAACTGCCAAAGGAAGAGCCTACAATCCAGATCAGGGGATAAATGATGATAACGGCTACTATGATGAGTTCGATGTAGATCAGTGTAGTTTTCAATATCGTCGCGAGGCTTGTGCGTTTAGGTCTCATCTTAAATCTCCTCCAACGATTTCGATTTCCGCAGATTGATGAGCGAGAAGCTCGCCACGATCAGGAAGACGATAATAGACATAACAGCTCCCATATTGTAGAGCCTGTTATCGAGCGTCAGCTTATACAACCAGGTAATCAGGAGATCCGTGTTTCCTGCGAAGTTGTAATCCGGATTGGCAGGTCCGCCTTCGGTCAGGAAGTAAATGACCCCGAAGTTATTGAAGTTGCTGACGAAGGAAAGCATCAGCAGCGGCGCAGTCGCCTTGTATACGATCGGGAACGTGATTTTCCAGAAGGTCTGGCCGGAAGTCGCGCCATCCATCCGGGCGGCTTCGTAATAGCTGTCCGATACCGTCGTCAACGTGCCCCCGATAAGCGCCATAAAGTACGGGAAACCAAGCCATAAATTGATTAACAACGCCAATATCCGCGCGAGGTACGTATGATTCGGATCGGTGAACCAGTAGATCCGTTCATCCGTTAGGCCGGTATCAAGCAGAAACTGGCTGATCGGTCCAAACTGTCCGTTGAACATCGATTTGAACACCAGCGCCGAGATCATCGCCGGAACCGCCCAAGGCAGAATGTAGATGCTCCGCCACAGCTTCTTGAACTTCACAGCCGGATTGTTCAGCAGCACCGCCGCCGGAGATAGTACGATATAGGCGTACATCGATTCCCACAGCTTCTTCATATCTTGCAGCGAGCTTTGCTGAGTGCCGGATTCGTTCATCCGGCGTCTTACTATCACGGCATCTCGAATGTTCCATACATAGAAGAACAGCAGAACCAGAATAACGAACAACGCGATAATCCCGTTTGCCATTAAGACGATGGAGTGATCCCCGGGCGTTAGCCCGGACATTCCCATTTTCCTCGGCTGGGTACCTAAGGTGACAAGGCCCCAAATTCCCTTTAAGAAAAATCCGCCATTCTCCCGCAAGCGGAAGCCTGCTGACATATCATTGTAATGGCCGGTTATCAGCTCTGCTGTTATGCTGCCTGCACCGATAAGAAAGAACAGGAAGCCTTTCAAATACTGGCGGTTCAGCCATTGGCCGCCCCCCCATACGATTGCGGATAGTATCCCTATTGCCCAAGCCGGCATTGTCTGTTTGGTATTGGAGTTATTCATGCCTGCTTAGTTACCCAATGCTTTGAGATCGGCATAAGCTTTTTCAGCCTTTTGCTGCGCATCGCCGACCGGCAGGAGATTATCCCATACATTAACAATTAATTCGTTGCCGGATGTGTACATATACTCCGGAATTTGCGGCGTCAGATCGGCATTCTCCGATTGGGCGATAATGCCTGCGATTTGCTCATTGCCGCTTATTCCCTCAACGTTTTGAATATGATCCGCCTTTAAAGCGGGGATAGCCCCGATCGATTTATACAACGCGGCAGCGCCTTCGTCAGAGGCCATAAAATTAGCAAACACTCTTGCAGCAGCCGGATACTTCGAATAACCAGATACGAGGGCGACCGAAATCCCTGTCAAGGAAGCTGCCTTCCCGCCCGAAGCCACTTTAGGCAATGTCGTTACACCGTACTCGAATTTGTTGTCGGTAGCCGCTTTATCAAAGTCTTTGAATACCCAAGGTCCTGTAATGACATAAGGCGTCTTCCCTTTCACAAACTCACTTTCAATGGAATCCCATGTCGCATCAGCGGAATTCACATCCCAGATGCTGCGGAGCGTCTTGTAATATTCCAGACCTTTCGTAAGCGCCTCCGAGTCAAAATGAGGCTCGTCCAGGTTATTATCTTCGTACAGATGCCAGCCGAGCGAGGACAATACCGGGTATGCATAATAGAGTTGTCCCGCGAGGAAACGGATGGTCCATTGATTGGTTTTGCTGTCATTGTATGTTTTGGCAAGCTCCATGACTTCATCCCAGGTCGTCGCTGGTTTATCGCTGCCCGTTAGCGCTTTCAAAAGTGTCTTGTTATAAAATAAGGCAATCGACTCTGTTGAAATAGGCACGCCGAACATTTGGCTGTCTTTGCTCGCTACATCAATAAACGTATCCGGCATTCTTTCCTTTAATGTCTCCTCATATTTACCGAGTGGAGCAGCTGTTGCATTATCGATTGCTTGTGCTAGTTTATCGTAGTTAGTCATGAAGACGTCAGCACCTTTACCCGCCTCACCGTCGAGCGCCATGCGATCTACACTATCCACTTTTGCAACGACTTCATATTCGACTTTCACTTGAGGATATTCCACATTAAACGCTTCAATTAGCGCTTTGGCATAATCCTCATATTCTAGCCAAACTTTAAGCGATTGCTCTCCGGAAGAGATTTCTGGCTCCATCACATATTCCTTATTGGCATCATCCCACTGGATTCCACCTTCTTCCGCTGCAGTAGCCGATGTGGAGTTTGACTTTTTCTCATTGTTAGATGAATTATTGGCATTCGATGTGGCGGTATTATTCAAGCCGTTTCCGCAACCTGATGTCACTAGCATAGCCGCTACTGTAAAAGATACCGCTAAAAATCCGTATTTCTTCATGCAGATCCCCCCTCTTTATTAACAATATTTGTTTATGCAAGTCAGATTATAAAGTATTTCCATTTCATTATATATATTGAATACCAATGGTTAATCGTATAAGAATCTTATGCTGTGATGCACAAAGCAAATAATCCATATATCTCAAAAAATCCCCGCAGAGAAATTCTGCAGGGCTTACTGTACCCGCTGACACATTCCGGTCTGCAGTGGCCAGATACTCTGTTACCGCCCCATGCGGACCGCTGTTCTGCCAAGCGGACTAGACGTTGCTTACCGCGGCAATCAGCACCGGCAGCACAAGGAAGGAAGCCAGCGTGGTCCAGACAATACAGCGCGAGACCAGCGAAGGTGAGCTGCCGAAGCGTTCAGCCAGAACCACGGAATTAACGGCGACCGGCATGGAAGCCAGGATGAGCAGCACCGAGAACAGTGTGCCGGTGATATTCAGCAGGAGCAGAACGAGCAAGGCGATCAGCGGAGCCAGCAGCAGGCGGACGGTCAGGCCCGTCCAGAAGGCGAGCTGCACACCCCGCTCCGTGCGGGCAGCCTTGACCTTGACCATCTGGGCACCGAGGATTGCCAGGACCACCGGCGAATACGCCCCGGCCACCATGGACACCCCTGTGGCCAGCTCATGCGGCAGCTGCAGGCCGAGCGCCCGCAGCAAAAAGGCCAGAATCGCCGCGTAGATGGCCGGCAGGGCAAACACCGATTTCACGGCGCTGCGGACGTTAAACTGCGATCTGGCGGCGAAATACACGCCGATCGTATTGACGATAACCATCTGGGCGATGACATAGACGGATGCCTTGTCGAGCCCCAGCTGGCCGAAGGCCAGCAGTACGAGCGGCAGCCCGTAATTTACGCTGTTGGTAAAAGTGGAGATCAGGGTCAGGCCGGCTGCTTCCGGCGGACCCAGTCTCAGGATCCGGCCGAGCAGTACCGCCACGATCCATAAAAGCATCAAGTTCAGCAGCGCAAAGGCAAGCGTCTTATACACATCATCAAGGGATATTTCAGCCTTAGCCAACGTATCCAGAATGATCGCCGGGCTCAAAAAATACAGATAAAGCGTCAGCAACGGCTTCGTGTCTAAATTCTTGTAACGGCCCAGCAGCGCACCGGCAGTGACGGGAATGGACAGCGGCACAATGACCTCTACTAAAGTCGACAACACAGTCTGAATCACGGCCAGGACTCCTCTGTTCTATAGTTAATCCTTACTATACCTCCGTGAACAGGAGCCGTCTAAGATATGGAAACAATATGCTTGATAGATAATGCCTATGGCAGCACATTACTTCCCGTAAGATAGTATTGTGCTATGATAGACAAAAACATCGTTTCCCTGCGGATGCTGCGCGCGGGCTGTTCGAGAATAAATTCTGGGGCCAGTATTATGCGGCCAAGTATGGTGCACCGAAGCTGAACCCGCAGGGGTCTATTACCCTGTTCTCAGGCATTGTGGCCTTCAAGTCCATGCCGGGCTCACCGGTGCTTGGCGCGGTGAACACCACGGTTGCCAATCTGGGACAGACTTTGGCTCTGGAGCTGGCTCCGCTGCGGGTGAATGTGGTCTCCCCGGGCATTATCGCTACCCCTTCCCGCGCAGGAATGGCGGAAGCAGCCCGCAGCGCGTTCTACAGCAGTACGGCTGCCAAGCTGCCGGTGCAGCGCATTGGTACAGCAGAGGATGTGGCGGAAGCGGTTCTTTATCTGATTCATTACGGATTTGTAACAGGCACGGTACTGCATGCGGATGGCGGACACCGCCTGATTTAAATATTTAGAAAAAATCCCCGTTCCCGGCTGTCAGCCAGGGAACAGGGATTTTTAATTACAACGCTTTGATCTCCAGCAGCTCATATTTAATGACGCCCATTGGAGCATTGACGCTGATGATGTCGCCTACTTTTTTACCGATCAATTCTTTGCCCAGCGGGCTTTCGTACGAAATCTTATTATCCAGCACATCGGCCTCAGCCGGTCCTACCACTCTATATTCGATTCTTTCGGAGTATTCCACATCATTCAGCGTTACGATTGAGCCTACGCTTACCGCGCTCAGATCCATGCTGCTGGCATCGACGATCTGGGCTTTGATCAGCATTTTCTCCAGGATCATAATGCGGGTCTCCATGAATGACTGATCTTCCTTAGCCGAGTGGTATTCGCTGTTCTCCTTCAGATCCCCGTAGCTGATCGCCAGCTTAAGGCGGGCCGCAAGCTCTTTACGCCCTGCTCCCTTGAGCTCTCTAAGCTCTTCCTCAAGCTTGGCCAAACCTTCTTTGGTCAAGAATACTTCTTCATTGGACATGTTTCACAACTCCTATTTTTGCCTGCTTTATTGTATTCTACCCCATAATTCCGAAACATGCGAAGAAATAAGTGGAGAATACGCTTCGAAGGCGTCCAATCCTTACACATTCACTTCCTGCTTGGCGGAAGCAGAATTCACTGCGGCTACGGAGGCTCCGCCCTGCCCTCTGCCTGTTCTGAGCAGGAAGGTCAGCGGAATGGCTAGCAGGCCGACCACGGTGGCAATAAGGAAGATGTCCTGCACACTCATTGTCATTCCTTGTGCTTTCAGCAAGGAGCCGGCAGCAGAAGCCGATCCACCCGGCAGCTCCTTCAGATGCACAAGGGACCGCGAAGACAGCAGTGAGCTGAACACGGCGATGGATAGTGCCCCCGTCGCCTGGCGGACCCAGTTCGTAACGGAAGAGGCATGGCCGGTGATCTGTTTCGGCACGGCAGACATCCCGGCGTTAGTCACCGGCATAAAGGCCAGGGCAATCCCTATATTGCGCACCGTCATTAGCAGGGCAATATACGTATGGGTTGCAGCCATGGTAATGTGGCTGAGCTCCCAGGTCGAAAGGCTAAGCAGCAGAATACCGCTGAGAATCAGCCAGAACGGGCCGATCTTGGAATACAGCTTGCCGACCACGGGCGACAATAACGCCATGACGATGGAACCGGGCAGCAGCACCAGTGCGGTCTTCAGCGGAGTGGACTGCTGGATATCCTGCAGGAATACCGGAATCAGGAACGTCCCTGAATAGAGGGCGACGGTGATGATGCAGTTAATGATCAGGCTGTACGTGAAGCGGTTCTGCCGGAAGACGGTCAGGTTCAGCAGCGGCTCCTTCAGGGACAGCTCTCTGCGGATGAAATAGGCCAGGGTGATGCACCCGGTAACCAGCAGCAAGAGCGTCTTCCAGGAGGTCCAGCCCCAGGCATTGCCTTTATTAAAGGCCAGAATAATGAAGGCACTGCTGAGAATAACCGTTACAAAGCCCGGCAGATCAAAGCTTTTGGACTCACCGGCACTCCGCTGGAAAGGCAGGCATTTAAGGGCTACTACAATGGCTATAATCCCTATAGGCAGGTTAATGAGGAACAGGGACTCCCAGCCGAAATAGCCGGTCAGCCAGCCGCCCAGCGTAGGTCCGAATGCCGGGGCCAGCATGGAGGAAAGACTCCACAGGCTCATGGCAAAGGCCTGCTTCTCCTTGGCGATGAACTGATAAATCATCGTCATGGTCGTAGGAATAATCAGCCCCCCGAATACCCCCTGGAGAATCCGGAAGGTAATGAGTGAATGAATGCTCCAGGATACGGTACACAGTCCGGAGAACAGGGTAAAGCCCGACAACGCAAACACGTACAAATATTTGTAGCTCCACTTGTCGCCAAAATAGCCGACAACCGGAGCAACCACTCCGGTGGCCAGCAGGTAACCGGTAATCATCCACTGGACGGTGCTGATTTCCGCATGAAAATCCTTCAGAAATACCGGAAAAGCTACATTAATGGTCGTAGTGCTCAGGATTGCCATAAAATTGCCGAAAAATATCGCCAGTATAATAAGCCAGAACGATGAAGCACTTGCCTTTTGCTGATTCAATGGGTTCACTTCAGCTTTCTTTATAAAATAGGTGTATAATACAATTAATGATATATGTGTATTATACAACTATTTATTTGAAAGTCAATGTGACTTGTTTCATGGCACTTACAAAACAGCTGACCATTTTTAACCGTGCACCTGTATTTTCACTTATACTATGGAGAAGAGTATTGAACAAAGGACTGAATAATCCAATGAATGAAAAAAATCTTGATGCCCTTAACAATGAAATGATGACCCTGATCCGCCGTTCCACGCTGGACAAGAAGCATGGCGGGCTGGACCGCTCGTCCTATACCCTGCTCCATTATCTCTCCAGGCATGATAAGACTGGCGTTAAGGCGCTGGCCGAAGAGCTTGGACTGGACACCTCAACCATCAGCAGACAGACCGCTGTGCTGGAGAGCAAAGACTATGTCGTACGGATTCCGGATCCGCAGGACGGAAGATCCAGCTATTTTCAGATTACGGAGTTTGGGGCGCAGAGCTTGGCTAATGCCCGGCGGCTCCGCCTGCAGCGGTATGAGGAGATTTTCGAAGAGTGGTCACCTGAGGAATGCCAAACGTTCCGCACGTTGCTGGCCAAACTTAACCGTAAGCTGACGGAATAGCATTCCCCCCTTAAAAGGATTGACGAAAGCAGATCCAGCTGGTAGATTAGATTAAATTAATCATACGATTTGACTCGGAATTACATTTTAGCCAAAGGGGCTGATCCCTATTAACTTTGTTTTCTTTTCCCCTCATTTCCCTAAGAACAGTGCCGATTTCTGTACCCAGCTGCAGCGCCAGGGGGTCATCGTGCTCGGGATTGGTGACGCCGAATACGCCCATTTAGAGGACAAGCTGCAGCTCGCGCTTACGGAATATTACAAGGTGTCTGATCTGGAGAATTATGAGGAGATTCTGCGGGCCGTCGGCTATTTCACACATAAATACGGCAAAATCGACCGTTTCGAGTCGCTGAACGAATACTGGCTGGAGCAGGACGCGAATATCCGGACCGACTTCAACATTTACGGCACGAAGAACGACTTCGTCGCTAACCTGAAGCAGAAGTCCAAGATGAAAGAGTTTTTCCGCAAAAGCGGGGTAAGCACCGTCCAGTTTTCAACCGGAACTACCCGCGACAGTGTAGATGAATTCATCCGCAGTGCGGGCTTCCCGCTGGTGGTGAAACCGGACCTCGGTTCCGGAGCCAGCAATACTTACAAAATCAGCAATGAGGAAGAGCTGCAGCATTTTTTCCATACGAAGCCTGCGGATGTCTCCTTCATTATTGAGGAATTCATTGACGGGGTGATTCTCACCTATGACGGGCTGGTGGATCTTAACGGGGAAGTGCGGTTTGCCGTCAGCCATCTGTTCGAGAACAGCGTCATGGAAGTCGTCAACACCGATAACCATCTCTACTATTTCTGTCTGAAGGAGATTAGTCCTGAGGTCGAGGAGGCCGGTCGGAGTATCCTGAAGGCTTTTGACATCCGGGAGCGCTTCTTCCATATCGAGCTGTTCAAGTCGAATAAAGACGGCCGGATCATCGCACTTGAGGTGAATATGCGTCCGCCCGGGGCTTGGATGACCGATGCCATTAACTTCTCATACGATATCGATGTGTATAAAGAATGGGCGGGCATGATCGCTAAGGGTGAAGTCGGCGGCCCGTATGAAGGCAAATATTATACCGGCTATGCCAGCCGCAAGCAGCACAAGCATTACACGCACAGCCATGAAGACATCTACCGCACCTACGGCGCGAAGATTGTGAAGTACGCCGAGATCGAAGAGGTATTCAGCAGAGCGATGGGCAACAGCGCCTATCAGTTCCGTTCTCCATCCTTAGAGGATGTCAGGGAAATCGTAGAGTATATACAACAAGAAGAGGGATAGGATGTGTTAACGGATGAAGACAAGCTACCGCAAGGAATACAGCCGTCACCTGCAGAGGGACATGGAGTATAAAGTATACGGCCACGCCGGCAAACCGATGCTTGTCTTCCCTACCTCGCTCGGCAGATTCTATCAGTACGAGGATTCCGGGATGATCGAAACGCTCTCCGGATTTATCGAAGCCGGGAAGCTGCAGATCTGGACCTGTGACAGCATCGATGAGGAGACCTTTTTCTCCTCTCACTGGAACCATGAGGACAAGGCCATCCGGCATGAGCAGTACGACAAGTACATTTCGCAGGAGCTGATTCCAGGCATTCTGGGCGAGAGCAAATGGAACAATGGCGGGGACGACCAGAAAATCCTCATTTCCGGCTGCTCCATGGGCGCGTACTACAGCGCCAGCTTCTTTTTCCGTTATCCGCACTTTTTCGATACCTTAATTGCCCTGAGCGGCGTCTATTCCACCTATTATTTCTTCGGCGACTATATGAGCGAGAACGTCTACTTCAATTCTCCGCTCCACTACCTGCCCGGCCTGAATGATGAGCATTATCTGGATCAATACCGCAGCAGCAATATCATCCTCTGTGTCGGACAAGGAGCTTATGAAGACGAGATGCTGCATGAGACGCGCCTGCTTCAGGACCTGCTACAGCGCAAAGGCATTCCTGCACGGATTGACTATTGGGGCCATGATGTGAACCATGACTGGCCTTGGTGGAATAAGCAGATCCATTATTATATCAGCAGCTGCCTGTAATATCCGCATATCTATATAGCAAAAAGCCCCGGGTTAACGTGCTAACCCCGGGGCTTCCTTGTATTCCGTTATTCCGGCAGATGCTCTTTGCAGAACTGAGCCAGCTCCACTTCCTCGTCCTCTTCCAGATCGAACTCCAGCAGCTTGCCGGTGGTCGTTTCCAGCAGATCGCAGGAGACTACCTTTACGTCTCCCTCTTCGACTTTGATCACTGCCCGGGCAGATACGCCGTTCTCTTCATATAGCTCGTCCTCTTCCGGCACATCCAGATTGACGACGAACTCATATCGCTTGCCGCTCAGAATACCAAAAGGGTCTTTAATATTCTCGGCGGTGTAACTCTTAAATGTCAGCACTGCGCATTCCTCTTTTCCTTAATCTCTGCTGAGGCTATTGTATCATAAAATCAGGAACCGGCAATGATGCCCGGGCAGAGCAGCTTCAGCTTACCCGACCACCGCTGTATCCGCTTTGGTCTTCCGGATCTGCTTGCTGCGCAGCTGGCCGCAGGCGGCATCGATATCTGTGCCATGCTCCAGCCGGGTGCTGACGCTGACGCCCTGCTTCTTCAAGGTGTCAAAAAAGGCCCGCACTGTCTCCCGCTCTGTCCGCTGGTATTGGCTGTGCTCATCCACCGGGTTGTACGGAATCAGGTTCACATTCACAAGCTGCCGGCGGCTGCCGATCAGTTCGGCCAGCTCCAGGGCATGCTCCTGGCGGTCATTGATATCCTTCAGCAGAATATATTCCAATGTAATCCGCCGGTTCGTCTTCTCCAGATAGTAATCAATAGCCGGCATTAATTTCTCTATAGGAATCGCGCGGTTGATCTTCATGATCCGGGTCCGCAGCTCATTATTCGGCGCATGTAAGGAAATCGCCAGGTTCACCTGCATATTGGCATCGGCGAATTCTCTGATTTTGTCGGCCAGACCGCTCGTGGAGACGGTGATGCCTTTGCCGGCAATCGCCAGCCCCTTATGATCCTTGATCGTGGTCAGGAAGTTCAGCAGGTGCGTAAAATTATCAAACGGCTCGCCGATGCCCATTACCACGACATGGCTGACCCGTTGTCCAAGCCCGGCCTGATCCAGATGCTGCTGGACCTTCATAATCTGCTCTACAATTTCTCCGCTCGACAGGTCACGGCTCTTAGCCAAAAGCCCGCTGGCACAAAAGCTGCAGCCGATATTACAGCCGACCTGAGTGGTCACGCAGACGGACAGGCCATACTTCTGGCGCATCAGTACGGTTTCAATCAGGTTGCCGTCATTCAGGCGGAACAGGAACTTAATCGTGCCGTCGGCCGATTCCTGCTTCACATGCTCTTCCATGGTATGAAACACAAAATGCTCCGACAGCAGCCGGATGCAGTCCTGATTCATCTCCGACATCTCTTCAAAGCCGTTGACCCGCTTGCGGTACAGAAACTCCCATACCTGCGAGGCGCGTGACTTCTTATGCCCGTGCTCCAGCAGCCATGACGCCAGTTGCTCCAGGGTTAATCCATAAATGGATTGTTTATTCATTATTTATCCTCTTTTCAAAACATTAAAGTTCGGTCTATACTACTCATTCTCTCAAATTTATTTTATTAAAACAAGGGGAATTACCGCCTGCGGCCCCGGTATATGACAATTTCAGGCCAACATACACAAAAAGCGCACTCCGGCCAAGAGTGCGCTCTTCCTGCTGATGTTATTTGAAAATGGCGAATTTCAGCCCTTTTTTCTTTAGATAAGCAATAATTTCGGGAAGCACTTGAACCGTAATGCTCTTCTCATGCAGCAGATAAATGCCGCCGGAAGGATCGGTGTCATGAAAATAGTCCACAATCTTCTCCGAGCTGTCCGCCTTCCAGTCCTCCGGATCACGGTTCCAGAGCAGCACCTTCAGATGCTGTCTGCCGGCCTCTTCCGCCAGCTGCTGATTCACCGCTCCATAAGGAGGACGGAAGATCGTGACGGGGCCGGTAATCAGCTGCTCCAGTGACCGGTTCGCCCGGTCCAGATTATCCCTGTTCTCCTCTGCACTGTTTGCCGTCAGATCACTGTGATCCCAGGAATGGTTCCCGACCGGCATCCCATACTGGTCCGCATAACGGACCGCCCCCGGGTAACGGCTGACATTCTGGCCAATGAACAGAAAATTCGCGGCTACGCCTTCCTTCACTAGAATATCCACGAGCTGTTCAGTGTACCGTGACGGGCCGTCATCGAAGGATAAAGCAACATAACCTTCCGGCAGGCTGTACTCATAGCTGTCTCCGGTAAGCTCAATCGCCTCATAGGACAGCTCCGGCTGTTCAGGAGGCTCCACAGGTATCGGGGCTGCCTCCGTTTGTCCGCTCTGGAGAGCAGCCAGCCGGACATCCGGGATATAAGCGGTTGGTACACTCTTCTCTGCTTCTGATCCGGCCGCTTCCAGGGAGGCATCCTGCTTCGCTTCAGCGCTGTTCGTAAACAGCTCCACCTCGCCATCCATGCGCAGGAGGAACACCGCCAGCAGAAGACTGAACACGAGGCCCCGCAGGAGGATAGGCCGGCTCCACAGCGCTGTCCGTTCACGCTTCTGCCGTGGAGGTGCTGCCGGAACAGTCCCTTCAGCCACTTGCGGGGCTGGTTCGGCGGATGGCGCTTCTTCTGGCTGCTTAAGCAGTGACAGCAGCGATGTATAGCTATCCGAACAGGCAAAATACAGCGTTTCGCTGAATGTCCGGTTCATTTTGACCAGGCTGCTGAAATGGGTTCCGCGAAACGGGTCCCACTTCGTGTAAAGGGACAGCCTTACTCTCTGCCCTTCAAAAGGGCTTAATGCAAGGAGTTGCAGATATGTATATTCATCGATGCTTATCATTTGTCTCTTATGTGATCCGCCGCCGCGGGTAAGACCTACCTCCATCTGACAGCCATCCGGGCTGTGCTCAAGCGACATCAGCTCAACCATCAGAGTAGCGCTTATGTCATGAGCCGGCATAGGCTCTAGGTATCCCCGTTTCCTTCATTGCGCTCTGCAGCGGGCATGCTGCCGCCAAAAGGAATCGTCATCCGGTTCGTGAAATCGCTGATCATGCTGGAGAGGTAGGCTTTCTCCTGCCGGACCGTTTCGTACTTCTGTCTTAAATGGCTGTTTTCCGTTTCCAGCCTTCCGATCTTTTCTTCCAGCTCGTTCATCTTTTTCAGCTTTTCCGCATGGGCCTCATTATGCTTCTGCACCAGATTGGCGTACTTTTGCTGCTCCAGATCAATCGTGCTCTTCAGTTCATCGATTTCGCCTGACAAAGACGCATGCAGCTCGCGGTAATCCTCAAGCACCTGGTCGACCTTAAGATTTCTCTCCACCAGCTTCTGCTCAAGCTCCATAATGTTCTTTTCCCGGTCTTCAATCACCTTATTCAGGTTCTTCAGATCCTTATTCAGCCGCTCCACATGTCCGCTGGAATGGGTCAGCCGGTCCTGCAGCTCATGATTATTGGCTTCGGTATGCGCTCTGGCCTGGATCATCTGCTCTACGGCAAAGATCAGATCGAGCGATTTCTTATCCAGCTGCGCTTTGCCTGTAGAGATCAGGCTGGCCGGACTCTCACTCTTCTCATAGCTGTCCAGGACTTCCGGAGGGGCTTCCTCTACTTGCATCTTTGGAACCATGCCCGGCCTCAGCGTTTTATCCACCGCATCTCTTTTCTTGAAAAAAGGAGCAGCCATCTATAAATCACCTCATTATAATGTCAAAAAATGTCGAGCATATACGAGATTATTATAGATGATTTGCCCGTTGTATTAGTGAGCCTTAGTGTCTAACTTTGTCAAATATATCCGAAGGCCCATTTTATCTGTGAAGGAAGGATTACCCAAGTCTTTGGAACGATTTATGAACACAAACACAGCAAAAAGCGCAGCCCCAAAGGACTACGCTTACGCATCGGCAGCTTATTTGTACAGTACTTTCTCTACATTGTATTTCGCCTTGAGCTTGTTCACGATGTACGTTTCATAAATCTCCCGGTCAACCGGATCTTCGACGATGCAGACTTCAATCTTGGTGACCTCATCGCGGTGCCCCTTCATTACCGATACAGTGTCTTCAAAATGCTTTTTGATCCGGGGTCTAAGCTTTCTGGCTTTGCCCACAAACAGCAGCTCATCCTGATCATTGTAGAACATGAAGATGCCGCCGGCTTCCCGTGTGATCAGGTGAAAGTCCGTAAACCCGTAAATATGGCTTAGTTCAGGGTTCTCCTGTTTGAATATGGTTACATCCGGTGCAGGAATTGTAATGCTGATCATTCGTGCTCACTTCCCTCTTATATATAGAAATAAATAGTATCACAGATCAAAGGGCCTGACTATTTCTATCTTCCGCCGGAAAGGCTGTTTTTAGTCCCCGGTTCACAAAGATTTCGTCTGCCGGTCCATAATCGAGCGGACGGTATCACGAATGCCCTGCTCAAACGGCGTGGCCGGGATCCTGCCGGCGAGCTGCTTATATTTATCCCCGCTTAGGACAAGCGGATCTTTCGTCAGATAGAGCATCTCCACGATCTCCTTCATCACGGGAAGGAATAATCCCAGCAGGGATAATCCGGCTGCACCTACGGGAATAACCGGCTTGGACTTGCCGCTGGCCTCCCGGGCGAGACGGACGATCTCCCTGCCTGAAATAACACCGGCCCCGGGAATGTTCCAGTTCTGCCCGTAGGCTTCCTCCCGTCCCGCCAGCTCTACGATCATTACCGCGGCATCCGGCAGATACACATATTCCCGGGCTACCGTCATATTGCCGATGAACATCGCCGGCTTGCCGGCGGCAATCGCCTCCAGCGTTGAACCCAGGTAGGATGCCTCATTCGCGGTCGGACCGTAATAATCAGGCAGCCGGACTATTAGTCCCTTGGCCTTGCTCCAGCGCGGGCTGAAAAACATCCGTTCGAATTCAAGCTTAACTTTGCCCTTTTTCGTGTGCGGATTCTTCGGATGATCTTCATGAACCGGCTGCTCATCCACTCTTCTGCCATAAGGATAAATCCCGTCCACGGCCACAACCCGCGTACCCAGCCTGTTCGCCGCCTCCATTACAGCGATTCCCATCGGGAGCAGCCTAGTGCTCATTTCATGATAAGGCACTGAAGCGCTGTGGAAAATAACATCCGCCCCCTGTGCAGCCTTGAACACGTCATCGGCATTAAATACATCCCCGGTCTTCAAAGTAAGTCCCACCGGATCTCCCAGCCCCGCTGCAAGCTGCTTTAGCTTAGGCATAGACCGTCCGAAGGCAACCGTTTCGACGCCTCTTTTCAGCAGCTCCGCAATAATGACCGTTCCTGTTCCACCCGTAGCACCCAGTACAACCGCTTTGTTTAACATGTTCATTACCTCCTGATTTTAATGTTGTTTTATCATTCAGTACCTCTTGCCTTTCATTAATAGTGATTGATCAATATCTAGAGGTGAAAAATAAAAGCTCATCCCCTTTGTACTCGTATAAACTACGGCATTGTATCCTATTGTTGTTATTGATCAATCACTACTTAACCTGCAACTCAGGGTCAGGGACCCTGTAATTCAGCTGCTTGCTCCCCGCTGCGCAGGCCCAGCTACTCCAGCTTCAAATGCTTCGGCTTAAGCGAAGGCATTTCCAGCACCATCGCGATATTGCAGAGCATGCCGTTGGCCATAAAGGTACTTACTTCCACATCGGGATTCGCTATTCCCGCTGCTATAAACTTCCCTTCGACTAGACGGGTTACCTCCTGCATGCCTTTCTGCACTGCCTGGCGGATCGCCTCATCGCGGATGCCGAAGGCCTGCACCTGCAGCACAATCTCGCTCGGATGTGTCTCCATCAGCTGCTCATACACACGGATGGTTTCATTAAGAAGTTCCCCGGCCGGGGCCGTAACACTCTGAAAACTGCGGATAATCCGTTCAAAAGCCCGGTCCAGCGCCGCGACAAACAGCTCCTCCTTGTTCTTGAACAGCTTGAAGATATAAGGCTGGGAAATCCCCACCTTCTCTGCCACCTGCGCCGTGGTCGCCCGGAAATAGCCGTGTTCTGCAAAAACTACAACCGCCGCCTCTAAAATCTGCTCCCGCCGGTTCACACTGGTCGCCTCTGCCGTCTTAAGCCGGGTCGTACCTGACTGTCCGCTTGTCATGACTCTGCCTCCACTTCCTGCTATTTAGATTGGTTATTGATCAATCACTTTCTTGATTGAAGTATACCCCGTACCATTTCATTAATCAACCCTTAATTTAGGATGCGGTTTCAGCCCCTCGGGCATCAATAACCTCCAGTGTGTGCCAGAACAAGCGTCCGATGCAGCGGCTGTTATGCCGCCAGGCCATTTTGGCACCATGAGCCAGCTCTTCTGCTGTATGGCAGTAGGTGCCACACCGCCTGATTTCCTCACGCACAGCCTTGCTGCGGTCACTAAGCTCAGCCTCAGATTTCCCCAGCTCCCTGTAACATAACCGGAGGAATGCTTCCGCCTGCTCTATTAATTCTTCTCCACCCAGTACTCCGTTATTTCTGCTCTCCATATGGCCTACTCCCTGTAAAATGTGTGTCACCACGATACTGCTCATCAATAGCTCAATCATAGGAACTCCTGCCGGATTACGCAAGAATCTGGACGGGGCGGCCGTTGCACAGGTAAAATAGAAAATCATCTGTAATACGTATATGATTAAGAAATACCTTATATTGGATTTTGAGGCTCAAAAAATGGGGAGGTTGTGTAACATGCTAGCAATCGATGTCAGACGCTCTGGCGAGAATCTGGTTATACGCTGGCAGCTGACGAAGCTAGACATTCCGCTTGCCGAAATCACAGGAGTGACGCTGGATGATACGTATGGAGGCTCGGATAAGGAGGCTATCCGCATCGGTACACCTTACGGAACAACGGACAGAGTACGATCAAGGAAAAGACAGAGCAGCTGTTGAATATAGAACCCTGAGGTCTTCCTGTTAAAATAGGGAAGAGACCGGATCAGAAGCCCAGTATAGGAGGGATTTGCAGTGAGTACGATTATTCAGTTTCCTGAAGATTTTGTCTGGGGGGTCTCCACCTCTGCCTATCAGATTGAAGGGTCCCTGGACAAGGATGGCCGCGGGCCAAGCATATGGGACGAGCTCTCCGCCATTCCCGGCCGTATTTATAACGGCGATGATGCCAGTGTGGCCTGTGACAGCTATGAGCGCTACGAGGAGGATATCCGGCTGATGAAGGAGCTGGGGGTCAAAGCCTACCGCTTCTCCGTCTCCTGGCCGCGCATTTATCCCACCGGCAGCGGTGAAGTGAATCCGAAAGGGATAGCGTATTACAAAAAACTCGTCACAGCACTGCTCGATAACGGCATAGAGCCCTTCTGCACGCTCTACCACTGGGAGCTGCCTCAGGCGCTGCAGGAGCAGGGCGGCTGGGAGAACCGGAAAACCATCGATGCTTTTGTCCAGTTTGCCGAAACCATGTTCCGGGAATTCGACGGCCTGATCAAGCACTGGATTACGTTCAACGAACCTTGGTGCATCGCCATTAACGGCCATCTGCTGGGCAGACATGCGCCGGGGATCCAGAGCTGGCAGTCGGCCATCCAGGTCGCTCACCATGTCCTGGTAGCGCACGGGGCTACGGTACGCAAGTTCAGGGAACTCGGAACGGCAGGTGCCATCGGCTATGCGCCGGACATTTACTGGTACGAGCCGTTCTCGCAGAAGCAGGAGGATATGGATGCGGCCTACCGTGCTTTTTCCATCTATACCTGGTTTGTGACGCCGGTCTTTACCGGCAAATATCCCGAAGCCATGGCGGAATGGTTCAAGACCAAGGGCGCTGAACCGGTGATTGAAGCAGGAGATATGGAGCTGATTTCGCAAAAGCTTGATTTCCTGGGCCTCAATTTCTACGGCGGAAACATCGTGCGGCACAAAGCGGGGAATAACTATCTGGACCTCGAGCATGTGGACATAGGTTACGACAAATCCGACAAGGGCTGGTTTATTTTCCCGGAAGGGCTGTATTTGACCTTAAACTGGCTAAAAGAGCTGTGCGGCCCGCTGCCGATCTATATTACCGAAAATGGCGCCTGCTACAATGACGAGGTGATTGACGGACGGGTGCCGGATGAGCGGAGAATCCGCTTTTTGCAGAGCCATATTACCGAGCTGGGCCGGGCCATCGACTCCGGGGTCAACGTTAAAGGGTATCTGACCTGGTCGCTGATGGACAACTTCGAATGGGCATTCGGCTACTCCTGCCGTTTCGGGCTGGTGCATGTCGATTTCCGTACCCAAAAACGGACGCCAAAGGAAAGCTATTACTGGTACCAGAAGCTGATCCGCAAAAACTGGCTGGAAATCGAGAGCAGATAGGGGCGTGAACCAATGAGTAAATTCGGAATGTATGCGAAATTCACCGCCAAACCGGACCAGCGCGATGCCCTGGCGGCCATTCTGCTGGAAAGTGCAGCTGCTGCCGAGGCTGTAGAAGAATGTGAGCTGTACATTATCAATATCTCCGATACGGAGCCCGATATCCTCTGGGTAACAGAGGTGTGGAGCAGCCCGGAGGCCCATGCAGCCTCACTGACCCTTGAAGACACCCAAGCTGCGATCCGGCGTGCCATGCCGCTGATTACCGGTGTCGAGTCTACGAAGATCAAGCCGGTGGGCGGCAAAGGGCTGTTATTCGGCTGAAGAGAGGGAATAACCAGCAAAAGCTGGCCACGCTCGGAAGCATCAAAAGGCTCTGCGGAGACCCCTCTTCCTTTTCTCTTGGCTAAAAGATAGGCTTATACACATCTGTTTGTGTAGTCATTCATCCATACAGGTGACAGTTATACGCCGTATAATAACCCAACCATGAAAGGGGAGGTTTTGAAATGGATGATTGCCATCATGAAAAAAAGATAAGACGTCAGTGTGCTTGTCCTAAAAGGAGAGCAAAATTCACTCCAAAAAGAATAATACTGAAGTGTCCTCCACCCAAAATAAACGTGTTAGCTCCCGTTGGGCCTGCTGGACCTGTCGGCCCCCAAGGACCGCAGGGAAATACCGGACCTCAAGGCCCTGTCGGACCTGTCGGGCCCCAAGGACCACAGGGAAACGCTGGACCTCAAGGCTCTGCCGGACCTGTTGGCCCTCAAGGACCGGTGGGAAATGCTGGACCTGCCGGACCCCAAGGACCACAGGGAAATACCGGACCTCAAGGCCCTGTCGGACCTGTTGGCCCCCAAGGACCGCAGGGAGATACTGGCCCTCAGGGGCCTGCCGGAACTCCAGGTGTTTTTATAGAATTTGACTGCACCAGATTTTCTGATATCACCCTAACCTCAGAGGCACCAACGGCGACTCTTGGAACAGTAACCATCAACGTCGATGAAGCCAACAACACAATATGGTTTAATGCTTACGCTACGTGGACTCCCAGCTCTGCCAATCCGACGATTACATTTCAAATTGTGCGTGATGACAATACCGTAATTGAGGTTGCTAGCGATACCCCTGTATCTGCCAATAGCCCTATTACAACGTCTTTTGTAGGCTGTGATGATGCTCCTCTTACCGGATCGCATACGTACACTTTAACAGCAACAGGCAATGGATTGTCTGGCGGTCAAACTATCACAATTAATCGGGGAGTTCTGTCTGCTGCAGAAGCTAACACTTAAATGAAAATGGGGGATGGACGAAACCTTCCCCCATTATTCCACGCCAACCGCGCCCGCGCTTCAGGCCGGCTGCAGGTCGTGTTACTGGCTGGCCTGGCTATTCGCTGTCTAATTCGGCCAGCCGGGCCATAATTCGCCGTTTGCGGTAGAGCATCTGCGCGGCTTCCGCCACATCCTCCAGCGCCTTGCGGTTGATGAAAGCGCCGAAAAACATCCCGGCCACCGGAACGGTCTGCAGCAGCTTTTTCCAGCCCCAGTTGTCGCGGTAGACGGTGATCACCTCGCGCCAGCCCTGGATGGAGGAGACGGCGGCATTTGCCCCGGCTGTTATATCACCATCGCCTCCGGCCTGCAAATTCAGCTCCCGGAGAATCGTCCGCTTACCCACAATGTCGGAAGAAGCAAACTGCATCACCTTCACTGTAAAGATCCGCTCGGCTTTCTCTGTAGGATTATATCCGTAGCATAACCCGATCTCCTGAATGACCTTCAGCGACAGGCCCAGAACCGCAGGAATATCGGCTGCGAGCGTGAACACACCGCCAAAGCCGGTCGTCGCTCCCTGCGCCGTTGCAACACTGCGGCTGCTCTGGCTAAGCTTCTGTGCAGCGGCATCCATAACAGCCAGCGGGAACGGGCCTTTCTCCGGGGCCCCTGCAGCCTTGCTTGCAGCTTCCATCAGCAGTCCCACCTTGCGTCCGGCCACCAGATAGTTACCCCCGTTCTGAATATAGCTGCCCAGCTCATCCAGCAGCTTGCCCACCTTCTCATGAATGACCTTCGGAGTGACCTTATCGAGCAGTTTGAACGGCAGCCGGGTGATCTGGTCCCAGATCATCAGCTTATTCTGTTCCTTTTCCCACCTGGCAATTCCGGCAAGCGCAGCCTGCAGCTCCTCCCGTGTTTCCAGATGTGCGAATGGTTCCGCGGGTTCCAGCATATAATCGCCTCCTCATATCTCTTACTTCTATAACCCGAATCGGGCGGTTTGAATGCGGTTGTCCGCGTTTAGCTCAGGATTTAACCACAGGAAAAAGGCATTCCCGGCCAATGCCGGAAATGCCGAGACCCTGCTGTCTATGACTTGCCTAGTCTTCGAGCCGGTATGCTTGCTCTTGCAGGCCGGCCAATCTTTCCTTTTCATCAGCCAGCCGTTCTTCGGTCAGCTCCACACCGTGTCTGCCGACCGAGCCCTCCGGGGCATGCCGTACAGCTTCCTCGGCATGCTCCAGACTATTCTCTGCCTGGGTAAGGGTCTGCTCATTCGGATGGCTCAGCGCCTGGGATACAGCATTATGCAGCTTCGTTACCGAGTCCTGTGCCTGATCCACTGTACTATTCGTGCGCAGACTGGATTCATAATGTTTCATACTAAGAAGACTCCCCCTTCTCACGCTTTCGTTCCCCATTAGCATGGATAGGGAGAGCCTTTCTTATGCACCGGAGCTTTGGACAGGAGCCATTATATCAGGAAGATGGCGACCACTGTCATCGCCGTGAGGCCCAGCAGGACCGGCTTCAGATTGCGCCGGGCCAGTTCGAACGGGCTGACGCCGCAAATGGCGGCAGCCGGAATGAGTGCCCACGGAATCAGTGTGCCGCCGCCAACCCAGATGGCGGTCACCTGGCCAAGGGCAGTCAGCGTTGCGGCGCCGGAGTGGATCGCCGCCGCAAACATCTGGGCAATCGAGCCGGCCAGCGAGATGCCCGAGAAGCCGGAGCCGTCAAGACCGGTGATCGCCCCGATTACCGTCAGCGTTACGGCTCCAACCGCGCCATTAAGCGGCACATGGTCCGCCAGGGCGACGCCCAGGTCGTTCACGATGCCGTGGGAGCCGGCCGGCAGCGTGCTGCCGTACAGTTCGGTAAAGGCCGAATCGCCGAGATAAAAGAAGGCGGCAATCGGAATCACCGGACCGAACACCTGGAAGCCGAACACAAACCCTTCGATCAGGTAAGAGGTAACTTTCTCTAAGCCCTCATTCCGGTGGGCCAGCAATGTGATGACAATAAGAATGAACACCGCTGTTCCGCCGACAAGGGCAGTGGCATCCCCGCCCTGCAGGTTAAAGGCGAACATCCCCGCCAGATCCAGCAGGAACAGCAGCGGAATGGCGATCGCCAGCCCCTTTCTAAGATTCGCGCTCATGAACACCGGAGCTGTATCCTCCTCCTCAGCTGCTGTAAGCGGGCCTGCTCCGCCTTTGAGGGACACGAGCCCGTCTCTCCAGGTCCCGTTCTTCTGATCCCTGCGCATCATCCAGAAGGCGGAGACCGTAGTCACCAGGCCCATAACAATAACCAGCGGGATGCTCGCCTCCATCACACTGGATACAGGAAGACCGGCAGCATCCGCTGTCAGCTTCGGAGCTCCCTGGATAATATAATCACCGGATAATGCGATGCCGTGGCCGAACAGGTTCATTGCCATCGCCGCGCCAAGTGCGGGCAGGCCGACGCGCAGCGCTACCGGCAGCAGCACGGCACCGACCAGCGCAACTGCAGGCGAAGGCCAGAAAAAGAGCGAGGTCACCATCATAATCAGCCCAATGCCCCAGTAGGCCATCGCCGGGGTACGCAGGAAGCGGGTAAGCGGAGCGACCATCGCCTCATTGATGCCTGTGATAATCAGAATCCGGCTCATCGCCACAATGATGGAGATGATCATAATGGTGCCCAGCAGCTCTTTGGTCGCGTAGACAAAAGAGTTGAAGATCCCCGACACCGAACCGCTAAGCGTTTCTGTAGCCAGCAGTCCCAGGGCGAAGATCCCGGCCACACAGATCATGGTCGTGTCACGCCGCCGGATCAGCAGCGCCAGGATGAACACAATAAACACCAGATATACATAGTGGATCGCACCTAAATGGATGTCCATTATAGATAGCGCCTCCTTTCCTTTATAGCAAGATGGTGCTATATGCTATGCATCGGGTTAGGCGTTTGTTCGCGGAGTCCGGCGGGAAATGACAGTATTCGGCTGATTCATGAAAAAGGGTTATCGGCTGGAGCAGCAGACAGCAAAAAGCCACTCCGGTAAGCCGGAGCGGCTTTTTCTTTTAACTCAACTTGTAGAATAACCTTAATGGTAACCCACCTTGCTAATGCATTGACGGACAGCCTGCACCACCACATCCGGTTCGGACATCTGCGGAAAATGTCCGCTTTGGGGAGCCTGTATGTGCTGGCTCTGCTGGCTCAGCTGCAAGAAGTCCAGTTGATTAGCCGTTCTTAACTGATAGGCATGCTCCGGCATCATAGGTGGTTTTTTACCTCCGGATACTACCACTAACGGAACAGCCGGAAACGGGCCTGCCTGTTCGATTTGCTTAACAGTCTCTTCTACAAAGTGAGTCTCGTTCCACTTTTTGTGCGGAGAGAGGGTGTCTAATTTCTGAAACAGTCGATTAATTGCCCGGATCCATCCGGGCTGTGTCTCATTGATGGCCAGATCCTTTGGGTGGCTAGATTCTAGTAATACGACTCCTGCAATTTCTTCGGGGTATCTCCTGGCAAACAGATTGGCGTATAACCCCCCGAGTGAGTGCCCCACCAGGATATAAGGAGGACGGAGTGCTGCTTCCTGAAGCAGCTGCCTAAGTGAGGACACGATGGCCACACCGTGTTGAGGACTTGTCGGCTTATCGCTCCCTCCAACACCGAACCGGTTATAAGCGAAGATGGTAACCTCTTCCGCCAATGGAGGATACACTTTGTACCACCCCTCCACAGGTCCGCTGCCTCCATTGATGAGAATAACGGCAGGTAAGCCTTCCCCAGATTTTGCATATTCCAGGGTTCCGTATGCGGTGTTAATTTTTTGCTTAACGATAGGTTTCATAGTACCCTCACTTTATTGTTGAGTTATAGTTCCTGATACGCTATCGCCGCGAATGGGTTGCAGGCCACCCTTGAAGGAGGGCGGAATAACAATAGTTTTGTTCCCGTATTTCTGTGCGGATACCTGGAAATGGATATGCGGCTCCGAAGAATTCCCGGAATTGCCGCAAAGCCCGATGAGCTGGCCTGCCTTAACGGTATCTCCTGTCTTAACCAGGACGGAGCCCTTCTTAAGATGCGCGATCGTGCTATATTCTCCATTGGCATGCTGAAGGGTTACCGAATTGCCTGCAGGCTGCTGTTCATTCATCATCCCTACCGGCTCATTATCTATGATGCCATCCACAGCCTTAACCACTACACCGTCTGCCGGGGCAAACACTTTCCCGCCAAAAGCGTAATAACTGCTGTTGAGCTGGGGATTTCCTTCGAAGGTGTAGCCGTTCTTTTCTATCACTAGATCATAAGCATAGCGATTGTGCTCGTACTCATAGTGGTAATTGACGAAGATATCATTTCCGCCCCAGAAGACAAGCCAATCTCCTTCAAAAGGGAGATCAAATAGAGTCTTGGAGTAAGCCTCGTCTGTTGCCGGATGCTTGGAGTGATTGTTAATTTGGATTCCGGAGATGATCCCATTCCTGTCGACCGTAGCTGTCAGTCCCTTGTCTCCCGAAGGGTCGCTCCATACCCATGATTCGTACCCGTTGATCCGTAAGTCCGATGTGAGCTGGAAGGAATCAATACCCTCTGCAAATTGCTGACCCATGGAACGGAATTCCTCAAGCTTGACTAAATTCTTTAATTCTTCACTGAACTGCACGTAGATCCGTTCATATTCACCGGCAAGGAGCATATCCGCAACATCGGCTCCTCCAATTCGCTTCATGTCATTAGTAATTTTTTCTCTTGGCGTGTTCATGGTATCAGCCTCCCGACCGGTTTCATTTTTGGCCGCACAGCCTGTAACAAACAGGAGCGCAGTTAGGATGATAAGACTATAAATCAAGGCTCCCCTCTTCCATGTAGGCACCCGGTTGTCCCCCCTTGCTTAATTGGTACACCCAGAATAACAAACGAGTCTTACCACCCGATTAAGCAGATCTTACCTCTTCATAAACTATTCTTGCGATATAAGCTTAAAAATTAAGCTTTTGGTAAGGTTGTGTTATCCGTGAGGTAATGCACACATGATACAATGGAAGAAATTTCTCGGCCGGGAGGATGAACCGTGAAGGATGCCAGGATACTGATAGTTGATGATGAACGCGCGATTGTAGAGATGATGGTAACCGTGCTCCGGAAAGAAGGGTTTTCCCATATCGACACAGTCTATGATGGAGAAGCGGCGCTTGCCGCCTGTGCACATACAACGTATGATCTTGTACTGCTTGACGTAATGATGCCTGGGGCCAGCGGTCTTGAGATCTGTCCCTTCATCCGCCGGACTACCAATGCTCCCATTTTATTCGTGACGGCTAGAACTTCAGACTTCGACAAGCTCTCAGGATTTGCTGTAGGAGGAGATGATTACATAGCGAAACCGTTTAACCCGCTGGAGGTCGTGGCCAGGATAAGCGCGCAGCTGCGCAGATATATGCAGGCTAAACCGCAAGAACCCTTCTCTGTGCGCATTTATGATTTTGGCCGTTTTCAATTGAACGAATCGGAGGCAACGCTGACGGTAGAGGGACAGATTGCCCATTGTCCGGCACAGGTATATCAGTTACTGCTGTTCTTGTGCAGACATCCTAACCGGATATTCAGCAAGAGTGAACTGTTTGAACGGGTATGGGGGGAGGAGCTCTACCATGATGACAATACTGTTATGGTTCATATTCACCGTATCCGTGAGAGAATAGAGATTCATCCCTCCAAGCCCCGGTATCTTGTGAATGTAAGAGGGATGGGGTACAAGCTGGTTCTTCCCGGCAAGGAGGCGGGTAATGATTCGTAGACGGTTAGCGGTACGGTTCGCTGTTCAAATGGCCATAGCCGGGGCAGTTTTGGTGATCATCGCTGTTCTCGTTGTCCTATGGATGTTCGAAAGGCTTGAGGATATCGAAATCAGGCGCAATTTTGCGCCGGCAGGGATATCCCGTCTGATCTCGGAAGCAGACATTGACGCTCAGGGGCTGATCGTGGATGCAGCCTTGTTACAACGGCTGCAGGAAGACGGCGGCTGGCTGCAAAGTCTGGATCAGCAGGGCAGGGTACTTCAATCCTTTAATGCACCAAGTGACCTGCCCGCCCGCTATGTTCCCGGTCAGCTAATGGATTACTGGTTAGGCGACGAACCGTTTCCCTATACCTTAGGACTGTGGATTCAGGAGAAGGAGGGTATCGTATACACCTTGCTCTACGGTACACGGTCCCGGACGAAGGATCTGCTTCAGCGGGTCATCGATGATGGCCAGATTCAGGGACATCAGATCCGCTTTTCCGGCAGCACAATAACGCAGCTGAAGCAAACAGCGGGCTGGGTACAGGTTCTTGACCGTACTGGCAGGGAAACAGCGTCCTGGAGCAAACCCGGAGATGCCCCTTCCTTGTATACGTTACAGGACTTGGCGCTTCAATCTGTGAACCAGACTCCCAGCGGTTTCCTGATAGATTCGCAATATGACAAGCGTTCCGGGCTGACCTGGGTTCTGCAATATCCGGCAGCACAAAGTACTGTAAGAGTTTCACGCTATCCGGTACTGGAGTCAGAAGTGCAAGTGATGATTATAGGAATTGCTGCGTTTCTGCTTGCTGCATTAGTGGTTTTTATCCTGCTTTCTCTCTGGTATGCCAACCGATTCGGTGCCCCGGTTCTCTATATTCTCGGTTGGATCCAAAAGCTGGGCAAAGGCGACTACAGCAGGCAGGAAGGTGTTACCAGCCGAAGGCGAAATCTAAGGGACCGGTGGAAACGCGGATACCGCGTTTTTGGCGAGGTAATGGATTCGATTGATTCCCTTGCCGCCAAGCTTCGCGCAGCGAAGGATGCTGAAGAGCAGACCCAGAGATACAGGGAAGAGTGGATCGCCGGGGTTACCCATGATATGAAGACACCGCTCGCTTCTATTCAAGGGTATGCGCATATGCTGGAAGCCGATAAATACAGCTGGTCCGAGGAGGAAGTGCGGAGGTTTGCCTCAACGATATTGGAGAAGACGGCCTATATGAATAATCTAATCAATGATCTTGCTTTAACCTACAGGCTTAGAAATGGCGCTATCCCCGTTCCTGTGGAGGAGACGGATATCGCAGCCCTTTTATCCGGATCTGTTGCACGCACCCAAGAGCATCCTGCATTTGAAGACAGCAGGATCAGCTGCCTGCTGCCATCCACACCGATAACCGCAGCTCTATATCCACCCTGGTTCAACCGTGTAGTCGATAATATCGTGGCCAACAGCCTTCTTCACAATGCGCTAGGTACACGAATAGAGATTGAATTGACCGAGCTTCAGGGGAACGGCTTTCGTATAGAGTTCAAAGATAATGGCCAGGGAATGGATGATCAGACCCTTGCAGCCTTATTCGACCGATATTACCGCGGAACAAATACCGACAGCTCTACAGAAGGAAGCGGACTTGGAATGGCTGTAACAAAAGAACTGGTCCAGGCGATGGGAGGTCAGATCGAAGTGGAGTCACAACGCGGCCAAGGTACGGTGATAAGGCTGATCTTTTTCTAAGGCAACTCATCAGCTTTACTATCAGAATATCTGAAATACCGTTACATAGCGGCAAAGAAGGGGGGGAGCCTGATGGCTCCCCCCTTCCTACCTGCTTCTAGCAGCAGCATAGAGTGTTATTGTGCCATAGCTCCGGCTGCCGCATCCTCACCGCCGAGACGCCCGGAGGTGAAGGAGTAGCCGATGCCGACACCGTTGCCGACGTAAGTATCATTAAACAATACGCCTTCCGATTCCAGACCGACAGCGTACAAGCCCTTGATTGGCACCCGCTTGTCGTTCAGCACCTGGAACTTGGTGTTGACGAGTAACCCGCCGACCGAACCGAGATTGTTAATCTCAGCGATTACCGCGTAATAAGGCCCGCTTTCCCCCATCGGAAGCAGATATTCCTTGGCTTTGCCGAACTCGGTATCCACACCAGTCTTAGCCGCTTCCTGATATTTCGTGAAGGCATCGGTAAATACAGCCGCATCCATGCCGGCATTTTGGGCCAGTTCTTCAATGGTATTGCCTTTATATCCGTCCCCGTTAGCAACCATGGACTCAAATACTTTGTCGGCATCCTTCCAAGGGTTATCCAGCGTGAACTTATCAGCAAATGCTGCATAGAATTCCGGCGGCATTCCCGGCAGGGCAGGTGCCTTTACCCCGTTCATTCCTTTCGCCTTAAGCGCATCGATTTGCGATTGGGAGACGATAACCAGATGATAAGCTCCGTTAAAAGCACTGGTATTGGCCGCTGCTACTGCTGTAAGTGTCGCCGCTTCATCTCTGAATCTCGCCCCGGAAGGACCGACGTTCATGAAGTTAGGCAGGTAGGTGGTCATCAGCGGATAGCTGGCCTCAAACGGCTCATACTGGGCTTTCAATTTCTCTGTAGATCTGGCCAGGGTCTGGTGCAGCATCTGTCCGCCGAAATTATCAGGAACCTTCGCGCCGGCATCCCATGACATCTTCAGGCCTTCGCCGATATTCTGGCCGAGTCCGCCGTTTACCCCTTCAAAGCCGAAGGCTTCTTTAACCATTTCTTTGTTGGCGGCATAACCGCCGGTTGCCATCACAATGCTTTTGCCTGTAATCTCGAGGGTTGTGCCGTCCGCCTTCTCAGCCACCACTCCGGTTACTTCTCCGTTTGCGCCTGTAATCAGCTTCTTGGCGGTGGTTTCAGTAATGACCTGTCCTCCGCCTTTTTCCACCGATTCAACGAGCATGGCCCGCAGCAGTCCTTGACGCGTATCGTAAGCCGGCAGCATATGCAGCTGTTCTCCGGCGAAATTAATGAAGGTCGTTGGATAGCCCTTCTTGGCCAGCCAGTCATAGGTATCTCCGGATTTCGTAACATACTGGCGGATGGCCGCCGCATCTACCCGCCAGTGGTTATTGGCGATCCAGTCGGAGATTTCCTTCTCGACACTAATTTTAAGCCCGCTGCTGATTGCAGCTGAAGAATTGTAGAACTTGCCTGCCCAGGACAGATTGCTTGCGCCGCCGATGGTAGCGGTTTTCTCAATAATGATCACCTTCGCGCCTTTATCCGCAGCCGATACAGCCGCCGACACGCCGGATGCTCCTGCTCCCACGACGACAACATCGGCCGAGAGCTGCTCTGTTTTACCTTCGCCTGCTTTGGCCACTTCACGTGATTTGAACGCCTCTACGTTGCTGCCAGCCTGTTTTAGGGCATCTTCTACCGCAGCCAGAATGGCATTGCTGGACTCGGAAGCACCGCTGACCGCATCGACCGCAAGCGTCTGGCCGGCAATAATCTCATCCTTAACTTTATTGATGGCCTCCACACCGATGCCTGCCGTTTCAGTCTGGCTGATCACCTTGATATCCGTAATGGTCTGTGCGGCATCCAGTGTAACCTCTACCTGGATTTTTCCATCTTTACCATCGGCCTCTGCCTTGTAGGTTCCCGCTTTAAAAGAAGCCGGTATCTCGCTGCTGTCCGCCGCCCCCTGCGTGGCCTCAGGCGACGCCGACGGCTGCTTTGAAGCCGCCGGTTCAGCGGAATTGCCGCTGCAGCCGCTGATGACTGCCAGGATCATAACGAGACATAGCGACAAAATGAACATTCTAGAAATGATTTGCTTGTGCACTTCTATTCCCCCCATATGGTTTATGGCTGACCGTTTTCTCTGCTATAGGCCGCCTGTATGCCACCGAGTGTAAACCTTGGTGCAGCACCAAGGTCAATGAAATAGTTGTGAATTTTTTCTCAAACTTCTCTTAGAGAATACAGTCGGGGTTTATTTAGACAGGAATGTTGATCTCCAGATAAGATTTGTTCTCCCCTTTAACTCGTTCCGTGAACAGAATCTTGCCGTATATATCGCCGGTGACCGTATAACGGTGTTCCTCGGCGTAATCGAGCATAAACTGGAAGGCCTTCTGTTCGATATATTCTTCATCAGAAGCAACGATAACCGCGGAGATGCATGTGCCGGGCGGAAGATACTCCACGCTGTCGTTCAGGCATACCCCAAGCTGCTCCTGATCCTCTTCAAGCAGCGCCAGGCCCCAGCTGTAATCAAACTCCCCGTCACTGCTGAATCCGGCCGTGTTCCGGGTGCGGAAGGAATAGAAGGTGAACGGCAGCAGCTCCATCCAGGCTTGTACCGTTCTTTTGAGACAATCCTTCTGCAGCAGATGATTTTTGTCCGTCTGCCGAATCCGGTACATACCCGGCATCTGCTTAATCCGGCACTTGTAGAAGGATTCGCCGATGGCCTTAAGCTCCTTATGGATGTCATTGATTTTGTCCAGCAGCATCGTGCTCCGCCGGATCTCTGCTTCTAATTGCAGCCGTGCGGCGGCAATAGATTCCACTACCCGCTCCGCCGGCGCTTCGTTAATCAGCTCCGCCACATCCTGCAGCGGAATCTGCATACTGCGGTACCAGCGGCTCGACAGCAGATTCCGGGCATCCAAATCATCGAAGTAACGATAATTGTTATGATGATCCTTCACCGGCCTGACAATATCATGTTTCTCATACAGCCGCAGCGTATCCGCTGTAATTCCAAGAATCGATGCGAACTCCCCGATAGAATATTTCATATAAAAGCCCCCCAGCTCTAGCGAAACTCATTATTTCATACACTTAATGATACGGGGTTCCAGCCGGGGCTTTTGTGGTCTTTGTCACACGGCAGTTACTCTGCACCTGTAGAGCGAAGCCTTGTACTTTTCCAGTCGCTTGCAGGTGCAGCTCTCGTATATACTAAAATATATCAATGAACGCTATGCGCGGAGGTGACTCCCTATGAATCTAACTGAAAAAGTGCAAAGCCTCCCCTTAACGCCGGGTGTCTATCTGATGAAGGACAGCCTCGGCCACATCATTTATGTCGGCAAGGCGAAGCAGCTGCGGAAACGGGTACAGTCCTATTTTTACAATAACAAGGGCCACTCCCCGAAGGTGGTTCAGCTCGTCCGCAATATCAGGGACCTTGAGTACAGGCTGACCGATACGGAATTTGAAGCCTTCATGCTGGAATGCCAACTCATCAAAGAAATCAAACCAATGTACAATAAAAAAATGAAAAATCCGCTGGCCTACAGCTACATCTCCATCCGCGCGGATAAGACCGGGCGCCGCCAGATTGAAGTGGGCTATGATCCCGGCCCTCCCGGACAATATCTGCATTTCGGGCCCTATACGAGCAGGAGTACCGTCGAGCGGGCAGTCCAGGGGATCAAGGAAAGCCAGCGGATTCTCTGCAGCAGCCCGCACACCGGGTATTCGCTCTGCCTCAACCACTCGCTTGGCCTCTGTATCGGAATGTGCGGCGGCGGGGAAGCACTGGATACCTATAATACAATTATGGACCGGATGATCGCTCTTCTGGACGGAAGTGACAGGGGGATACTTAACGACCTGGAACAGCGAATGGGCGAGGCGGCGGAGCGGTTTGATTTCGAGGCGGCCGCCAAATACCGCGATTATACAGGAGCAGTCCAGGCCCTGCTCCAGAAGGAGCAGGTCTCCCGGTTCACCGGAGAGAACAAAAACATTGCGTTACTGGAGCCGGTGGACGAGCATACCCTTAAGCTGATCCTGATCAAAGGCGCAAGGATTCTCTTCCGAACCAAGCTGGATATAAGCCAGCCGGATATGGAACAGCTGCACCGCACGGTGCTGGCGGTGGTCACCGGGCATTTCGCTGCTGCAGCCTCTGAGCTGGCCGGAGAGATCAGCCGCCATACCATTGATGAAGCCCAGATCATCTTCAGCTACCTGAAGAGCAGCTCCGGCAGCTATCTGATTGTTCCGCAGGAATGGCTTGGCGGGAAGCCGGAGCCCTTACTGGAGGAAGCTGTTCACAGGCTTCTGGAAGATGCTATGTCTACTCTTTAAAGATGGACGGCTCCTTAACGTACCACTCCGTCAAGCCACAGGTTGAACAGACGTAGGGGGCAAGCTCACTGGTTTTTTTGACTGCAAATACTCTGTCCTGCTTTTTGATAGCAGAAAATTGTCCAACCGTATTTGTCGCTGTGCATTCTATCAGCTTGACACCGCAATTCCGGCACATATGTAGCATATCAATCATCTCCTTCTATAATTTTCAAGATCTGACTCATATATCCGTCTCTTGCTACAGGAATGATTGTGCTCTGATAATGGTGTACATCATCGTTATCCACATACCATCTTGCATCCGTTATTGAGAATTGATAGTGATATTTGATATTAGTAATGGAATGCAGGGTCACCGTTTTTTTGACCGTTTCCTCTCCGATCAGATATACATTTTGCAGTTTTTGGACCAGCATCAACGTCAATATTTCACTACAGCTTGCTGTATGATGATTTACAAGTATAAATATTTTTTTAAAGCTATAGTCCTCACTATTAATTTTCCGGTGGATTACTTGCTTTTCCTTATAATTCAAGAGCAGCATGTCGCATCTGGGAAGCAGATGTCTGGCGATTCTCAGACAAGCATCCAATTGGCCGCCGCTGTTATTTCTGAGGTCTAGAATCAAATAATAATTAAACTGAGTATAAGCCGAATCTGTTGTACTGCTTACAAACTCCTGAAAATCCAGATGAGAGACCTTACGTTTGTTCAGCAGAGTATACTTTTTCTCTTTATAAGCATCCTCCATTGCCAAGTTTAATTCTTTTTCCTCATACACCTCGACAAGCATTTTGACTAGCCGTTTGGGAATATAGCGATGTGGTCGGAGTGTGATCATTCCTCATTCCTCTATTGTGTTACTTTCCTCGAATGTCCTAAGCAGCTTCTGTGTGTTGATAATTAAATTCTCTTTGTTCGGATTATTAACGATCCAATAAGAAAACCCTAAAACGCATAGGGCCAGGGCAAACGACAGGCCTGTGAGCTGCAGAGAAACATCGACCCCTTTTCCGTAATAAAACAAAAATAAAAAAGGATTGGCGTAAATCAATAAGCCTGCCACAGATGCCAAAACCTGCTTGAATTTGGAGTAATCCGAATAATGAATTGTAGAAAACCCAATGATTGAGGCACCAATTACTATATTGAGGGCATTTTGCAGCATTGCCTGATCGGTTATATTGAAGTCTATACCGAATAGGAAGGGTCCGCTAAGAACAGCCAGCCACAAGATAATGTTTGAGTATATAAAACCAACTACTGCAGTGTATAAAATATTTACCAGCCATATCTTTTTTATTGATGTATTAGTCGCCAGTATGACTTCAGTGGATACAAGTTCTTCAATGGAGAAAAATACGAATGTCTGCAGGAGAATTACGCTCAGGGAATAAAAGGCGATTATATTTTCTGTTTTTATATTCAACGTTAACAATAAGAAAAGGTAAGCCGCCGGCAGGATAAAGAATACGAGCATTCTGATTTTGCTTCTTTGGAATTCGTTATATTTCTTCCACATTAACGCTCTCATATTACAGGCTCCTTCTCACGATTCTTTCTTTCCTTATATCTCTTCTAAGAACAAAGTTCATTACGATTATCAATAGAAAACTTACGAGCACTGCAATTACCAACTCTTTTTTATCCAGGTTTACGATCAGGTAGTAAACAAGATAATCAAGCAATAACACCGTAAATTTATATTTTTTGCCAAGCCGCCATATCAGTTTATATAACAACAGGTGATATGCAAAAACCCAGGCCAATAAGCAGGCAATCTCTAAGAAGTTCATGTTAAAGGATATGTCCGCCACATGAAGCATAATAATATTGATGCCTGAAACTACAATACACTTACACATTAAATATATCGTTTTGCCAAGCCAGACATTTTCCACATTTACAGGCAATGCCAGTAAGGACTCTATGCTCTGATTCATATCCGAAATGATCATTTCCATCTGAAAAACAAAATAAATGGCCAGCAGCAAATAAACATCAACATTTTGAAAAGAACTTTTATACCTGATTAAAGCGTAGTTTCCAAGAAAAATAAACAATAAAGACAGCAGATTTGATCTCGTCCTTAATTTATCCTTTTTAATTTCCCGCCAAAATATAGTTTTATAAATGCTCATAGGCCTCCATACCAATTACTCATTTATAATTTTATTGTACAAATGCTTCAAATCATTGTTCACTTTCTTCATCTCCAGAATCTCCACATTATCGCTTACAATCCACCTGGACAAATGATTTGTCTCGTCCTTTAATTGAACGAACACTCCCTCCTCGATTATTTTGCAGGATAGCACAAAGGGCTGGTCCTTTAGTTTGTTTATCAGCTGATTATTGTCTTCCGACTTTAGAACATACGTATTGTCTGAATAAGCTTTCTCCAGTTCGCTGTATGTATTCATATGAAGAATGCTGCCCTTTTTGAGAAATGCCACATGTGTGCATACCTCCTGCAATTCGTTAAGGTCATGGGAATTGAAAATAATAGTACAGCCCTTACCTGTAAGCTCTTGGATAAACTCCTTAAGGAGCATTCGGCCTTCTACATCTAGTCCTCTGCTGGGTTCGTCTAAAATTAATAACTCCGGTTCATTGATGAGTGCCCGGGCAATAGCCAGTCTTTGTTTCATTCCCCTGGAAAAAAAGGTGATTCTGTCTGATCTTTTATCATACAAGTCAACCTTTTTCAGCAGCCGTCCTATTCTTTCCGATCTTTCCGGATATTTGGTTGAAGGGTAATAAATACGATCAAAAAATTCGAGGTTATCCCAACAATTCAAGTCTTTAAAAAGGCCGATATTGTCCAATAGGAAGCCGATTTTATTTCTAACTGAAGTATATTCCTTAGAAGATACATCCACATTATTTACCAGAATTTCACCTTCGGTGGTATTGTACAGATTCAAAATCATTCTGATAATTGTTGTTTTCCCGGCACCATTTGGCCCCACAATAGAAAAGACAGAGCCCTTGGTGATGTGAAGATTAATGTTGTTGATAATCTCTTGTTCACCTATCCTTTTGGTAACATCTATTAATTTGACTTCCATCGTCCAGCCTCCAAGTTATACTCACAGCTTTTTTCGATATTGACCTTATTACATGCATTGCAGGCGTATGTGAACTACCCCCACCTATAGAGGTGTGAGCTTCTTGGGAACAGCCCAGACTTGCTCTGAATGACTTACATCCGAAGCAGCGGTTAGGCTTATACGCCAAGCGATCCCCGTAGTCCCTGCGGTTCAATCAAACGTTATAACCGTACAGTTCCGTGGAGCTGACGTAGCCCTTCCGCCCGGATGTTTATACTTGCGTTCACGTCCCGGTCATGCGTTGTTCCGCAGCTTGGGCAGCTCCATTCCCGGATATGTAGTCCTTTCTTTCCATCCCGATGTCCACAGGACGGACAAATCTGACTGGAGGGGAACCAGCGTCCAACCTGGATCACTTGTTTCCCATACCACTCTGCTTTGTAGGTCAGTTTGGACAGAAAAGTAGACCACGAGACATCATGAAGCGTACGAGCAAGCCTGTGATTTCGAACAAGCCCTTTGACATTCAGGGTCTCCACACAGATCACGTCGTGGTTGTTGACGAGATACGTACTGAGTTTGTTCTGAAAGTCGTTTCGCTGATTGGATATTTTTTGATGCAACTTAGCCACAAGAATGCGTTGCTTCTGGTAATTGCGGCTGTCTGCGAGTAAGCGTCCCTCTTTCTTTGCCTGCCCAGCTCGGCGCGATAGCTTGCGCTGGGCCTTTGCCAATGGGTCTGAGGTTTTCGCCAGATGGTTCAGATTTTGGACTTTCTTTCCGTCTGAGAAAGCAGCAAAAGAAGTTACGCCGAGGTCCATCCCGATGACGGAACCGGTTTTTTTCTTAGCTTCCACTTCGGTTTCGCACAGAATCGAGACAAAATACTTCCCAGTCGCGGTACGCGAGATCGTAGCCGTTTTAATGAGACCCTGAAGCTGACGATGCAGCTTGATCCGCACTGGTTCCATTTTGGGCAGTTTCAAATAACGTCCAGCCACAATGGCGATCGTCCCATTCTGATTGTTCGTCGTGTAGGATTGAACAGGGTTTTTACGCGATTTCCATTTTGGAAAACCGGAGGAGGGCTTACTGAAAAAGTTGTTATAGGCTGCGTTCAGATGAAGCTGGGCATTGCATAGCGCCAAGCTGTCGACTTCTTTAAGAAAGGGAAACTCATTTTTGTATTGGGCAGGTGTGGGAAACTTGATTTTTTCGCCGGTTCCCCGGTTCTTTTTGTAGGATTCGATGCGGTCATTCAGCATGAGGTTGTAGACTTTGCGTACACAGCCGAAGCTCTTGGCAAAGAATTCGGCCTGCTGATCGCTCGGATACAAGCGATACTTGAAGGCTTTGAGCACGAAAACTCACCTCGATTTTCCACGGTTCAAAATAGGAATGTATGTTCTTGTTTTTATTTTACCAAAAATATCCTGATAAGCAAAGGTAAACCGTTGTCATTCATCCCGCCACTTTAGAAGTGGGGGAATTCTGATAACTATTCGTTAAACTCACACCGGATATACTTTCCGGATTTGTCCTTGGTATAAACAGGCTTATTCCAATACTCTTCTACAAAAATCTTTAATATGCTTGAAATGCCCATTCTGTTTACATTCCCGATCACCTCATCCCGTTTGCCCAGACAGCTTATGACATCGCCATTATGACAAATGGATATTCTGCCGCTTAAGCACCAGTCATTCATTTTCTTAATAAAAAATTTATTCATCCCTGTTTTAATAATCGAGCTCTCTCTAATTACCGGATTCTGAATAAATTAATATATACATTGGTCTCCAGCGGCAGTCCATCAATTTTAATCAGGCCATTGGTACTTATTGTGACATTGAGCTGTTGGTTCAATCCATAGTTAACGATGTCGACCAGATGAGGGAAAACAGCCGGTTCCCCGCCCGTTAACACCAAATTGGTTACGCCAAAAAAGCTAAGCTCGTCAATGAGTTTGTACCACACTTCTTCCCTCAGACTTTTGGTATTATTTTCTAATTTTATACACATTGGGCAAAAAGCGCTACTACAAAAACTGCAGTCCAGATTAAACTGATTAGTCAGTTGTAATATCGCGGAGTTGATTACAGGGGTTAAATCCTTAACCAGCTTCTCATCGGTGCTTACCTTTTCATTCTTAATTATAATTCCAATCCCTGCCAAAAATTCGATGAGCGTCCGAACTGCAAAAATTAGGGTCCGAGTGGTATTTTGTTTTAGTTTTTTGGATTTTAACGTTTAATGGAATAGATGTTAATTATTAAATTCTATAATATAATTTATGTAAAAATATAGGGTATTATTGTATACTGTTAGTTGTCTGTTTTTACGCATCCATTTGCAGGGAGGGTTCAAATTTGATTAACATTGCAGTGTGTGATGATGATATTAATGAGATCGCCCGGTTACAAAAAATGTTTGCAAGACTTGCTGTCTGCTCTTCATTTGACATACAGATTCATTACTTCACATCTGGAGCGCAACTTCTTCGAAAATATAAAGAGCAGACTCCCTCAACATTTCAGATTCTAATCCTTGATATAGAAATGCCTGATATTAATGGAATTGATTTAGCCCAAGAAATACGGGATTTCCCGGACTTTGATGTGCAGATTGTTTTCCTGACAAATTACCCTGCTTATATACTGGATAGCCTGGATACCCAACCCTTTCAGTATTTAATAAAGCCGGTCCCTTATGAGTTTTTTGAATCCAAAATGATCAAATTGTTAAATCATCTGTATTCTCAGTCCAAGAAATATTTATCTATTAAAATTGAAGGAGAGGACTTTTTCTTCAGATATTCGGAGATTGTAGCCATACAGAAAAGCAAGAAGTTGGTTGGGCGGGACTATATGGAGATTATTACTACGTCTGAGGAATACTATACTTCCAAAGGAATCCTATCGGAGATTTACTCAAAGCTGCAATTTCCGTTTCTGCAGGTTCATCGTTCAGTACTTATTAATCTGGATCATGTCCGGAAATTGACAGCCTCATCGGTGATCATGATCAATCACTCTCAGTTCCCCCTCAGCCGTTCTAAATCCAAGCTCGTTAAAGAAGCATTGGCACGGAATTTGGTTACGGGTCTAAAAAGCAATGTTTAAAGAACTTTCAATAGGGTACATGGGTGCTTCTTTGTTTTCTATTTTTATAGCCAAACGTTATTTTTCAATATATTTTCAAACACTCCGGAATAACACATTCATTCGATTATTGTGCCTGTCTATGGGAAGCATTCTGTATACCTTATCGAATTCACTCATGCTGCCCATTATTGTTCAAGCCGGTCTGACCGTCTCCGGAACCTTGCTGTTTGCCGTAGTTTATAGAGATAGGGCTAACCGGATCATGTACTATTCATTCAGATATGTATCTATGGTAGCCATAACATACATTGGTTCGAGCTGCCTTTTTTTTCTGGTTTTAAAATTCACACATCTGAATGTATCCAACGATAAATCCCGTCTTTTAATTATCTTACTGTCACTAATATTTTTATTTCTCCTTATCCCTTTTAGCTCATCCATAAAGAAAGAAACTACACTCGGTTTATCTAAACGGAAATGCCTGGCCTTCATTCTGATTCTTCTCAGTAATATAGTAGTCGCAGCTTATCTTTTCATTAACAACAGGCACAATACGCTGTATCTTCTTGCTGCGATGGCAATATCAGGCACTTGCCTATTTATCATTAATTATTTTGAGTTAGCTGCCAAAGGCGCTAAACTGTCTATCATAAACAACCGGCTAAATGAACAATTTATAGCTCAAGATAACAATTTAAAACACATGTCAAATACCTTTAAGAGCATCCAGAGTGTAATTCACGATATCAACAAGCAGTTAATATACATTGAAAAATGTATCGTTGAGGACTTATCGCAAGATGCTGTTATACATATCAACCAAATTCTTCGAAGAGTTCATCATTCATATCATCTTGTAAATACCGGAAACATAATCATTGATGCGCTTGTGGGCTATACCCTAAAAACCGCTAAACAAAAAAGAATTGAGGTGACCCATCAGATTCATACGGTTCCGAATAACATCAGCATTGAGCGGTATGATCTATGTATTCTCATGGGAAATATTCTGGACAACGCAATAGAGGCTGTGGAGAGGATTGGACAGAAGCCGAAGTGGATCGAGATCAATATTCACTCTAAGAAAAACTTTCTGATTATACAAGTTATCAATCCTTATGCGGGAAGTCATGGTGAATCCGCTCCCAGCCGGTATGATTGCAACACACGCGGTTACGGCTTAGATAACATTAAACGTGTAACCGAAAAATACGGGGGAAGCATGAGTATTCAAAAAAATGAATCCACCTTCGATATCATTGCCGTTTTACCTTTCTCCAAAATCGCCTAAAAGAGAAGGCGGCCCTGTACACAGAGCCGCCTTATGCTTTATGGATGTGTATTACGCCTTAGCCCCGTTCAGGATTGCACTTACACCCTCACTAAGCGGCGTAAGCGGACGCTGCAGCAGCTTCTCCAGATCGCTGCTCTCGATGTCCAGTGCCCCTTCACGGATTGCTGCCTGGATGGCTACTACGATCGGCAGTGCCGCTTCCGGCACACCCGCCCCAGCCATCACACTGGAATATGTAGCATCATCCACCTGCTGCACGGGTACTTCCTTGCCGAGCACGCTGCCGACAACCGCCGCCAGTTCCCCTTGGGTAGCCGGTTTGCCGGATAATTCGTAGACCGAATTCTGGTGGCCTTCAGCGGCGAGAACAGCGGCCGCAGCCTCTGCATAATCACGGCGGGTTGCCCAGCCGACCTTGCCTTCTCCGGCGGATGTCAGCCAAGGCGCTCCAGCTGCAGCAGCCTGAATCGAGCCGGCCTCATTCTCCAAATACCAGTTGTTGCGCAGGAAGGAGTACGGAATGCCGGATTCACGAATGAACTGTTCGGTTGCACGGTGTACCGGAGCGAGGAACAGGGAGCTGGAGTCCGCATGCCCAACGCTGGTATAGACGATAAAACCTACGCCTGCACGAACTGCAGCGTCTACAGCAGCCTTATGCTGGCGGATACGTGTATCATTGTCGCCGTCTGCCGAGACAATCAGCAGGCGCTCCACACCGGCAAACGCCGCATCCAAAGTCTCCGGCTGATCGAAATCGCCGTGGCGGACGTCAACACCGCGGGCCCGCAGGTTATCCGCCTTCTCCGGGTTTCTTACACTGGCCACAAGACTGCCGGCGGGTACAGATTTCAGTAAAGCTTCTGCCACGATAGAACCAAATTGTCCGGTTGCACCTGTTAATCCGATCTTCATCTCAATTTCCTCCATTTAAGAACTATTTATTTGTGTTGCTGTGCATTTCATGTTGTATTCAAGGATTCGCGCTTCCTGTAACTATTGTAGTTACAAGTTGGCCAGTTGTCAAATCCTTTGTTTTTCGTGACGCAAAAAGCGGCCCGCCCATAGCCTGGGGAGCCCGCCGTCAGTCCATTTATTTGTTAGCCTTCCCGCATAGTGCTATTCTTAACAGCATACGAATACCATTACCGTTACTCAGAAAGGTTCTGTATTATGTCTAAACCACGAGCATCTGTTTATCAGCGTTATCTTCCGTCCGTTAATCCAGACCCGGAATACAGCGGATCTGCCTATTGGCTCATCACCCATTCCGGCAAGCTGCTGGTAACGGAAACATCCGGACAAGCCGATATCCCGCAGCTGGAATCGCCGGATCAGCTTGCGGCTGCTCCCATCCGGACACTGTATCTGGGCCTGTTAGCCGGCACACCCTGCTTCGCGTCAGAGGTTCCGTCAGACATGTCTGAACCTGCCGGTATGGCCTTCCATCCTCTGCGCACCTTGTATGATGTGCTCGATGAGGATGTATTCCATCTGGCGGGAAGGGCCCTGCAGCTGCTGGCCTGGGATGAGACCCATCAGTTCTGCGGCAAGTGCGGCACAGCAACCGTCCTCTCCGGAGCAGAGCATGCCCGAGTCTGCCCGGCATGCGGACAGGTCAGCTATCCGCGGATCGCACCGGCGGTGATCACCGCGATCCTGAAGGACGGCCAGATTCTGCTCGCCCATGCACCGCATTTCCAGAATAATATGTACGGGCTGATTGCCGGCTTCGTCGAGCCGGGCGAGACGCTGGAGGACTGCGTGCAGCGTGAAATCAGCGAGGAAGTGGGCATCAAGGTCAAGAATATTACATATTTCGGCAGCCAGCAGTGGCCCTTCCCCCATTCGCTAATGGTCGGCTTCCTGGCCGAATACGAGAGCGGGGAAATTACCGTAGACGGCGTAGAGCTGGACCATGCCGCCTGGTTCACACCGGACAGTCTGCCGAATATTCCGCCACATGTCAGTATAGCCCGCAAAATCATAGACTGGTACGTGGAGCAATACAGCTGACCGGCTGCTCCTATCCCCTTGCCGTCTTGAAATAACGGTATACCTGCTGAAGCTTGCGCTCATGCTTGCCGCGCGGACTCTCCATGCTGCCGAACTCAAAAAACTTCACTTTGCGGATTCCGACATAGTTAAACAATGCTTTACGCATCAGGATCTTGTGCGCATTACCCAGCCACAGCAGCGGATAATGCGCCGGTCCCTTCATGACGGAGATGCACACTACAGACTTCCCCTTCAGCAGCCCCTCCGGCAGCATCCCGCCCTTATCCCTGTAAGCGAAGCCTGAAGCAAACATCTGATCAATGTACCCCATGAGCATCGCCGGAGGCCGGCCCCACCAGATCGGATAGACCAGTACAATCCGGTCGGCCCAGATCAGCTGCTCCCTGTACACGGCCAGCCTCGGATCGCTGTGCATATCTCTGCGGCGTTTCTGTTCATTAAACACCAGCACCGGATCAAAGCCCTCCTCATATAAATCCAGCACTTTAATTTCTGTAACTTCAGCATTTTCCCGGCTGCCCCGCAGCACTTCCTGTAAAAAAGCATAGCTGAGGCTCTGATGATTCGGATGAGTATAGATAACCAGTGTGTTCATGTCGGCACCCCTTTACTTATCATTTGATAACTAAAGAGTAACACACCTATAATTTAGTTGTCAAATGATAATTGTTTTATGATAATTATTTTGCTATGGTGTCCTCTAGAGGTGATCCTATGGACAACAATACTTTATTTCAGAAATTCGTGACCTTCACCACCGCCGTCCATCAAATAACCAGCGAAATATCCAAAGATGTGAAATCCGAGGCGCTGACGCCTTTGCAGTATAAAATTCTCGAATATATTTCGGTAAGCCAGCCGGTGACACTAAGCGAAATCAGCGATTGCATGCATATGTCTATGCCTAATACGAGCCGCGAGCTGAAGAAATTAACGGAGAAGCAGCTGTGTGAGCGGGTCACCGATCCCGGGGACCGGCGCAAGCAGGGCATCACGCTGTCCTCTTCAGGCCAAGACATGATGAACCAAGCGTTCCGGCACATCGGGATCCGGTTCGCCGAGCGCACCGGACATCTGAGCGAAGCCGAACGCCAAGAGATCACTCGGGCGCTTGATCTGCTGCAGGAAAAAGTATTTTATTGAGCGCTGCCCTACTCTTCCCAATAAGCCAAGCTGCTTAGCGGATGCAATGGGTAAATGAAAAGGCGCCCATACAAAGGCGCCATTATAAGTGCTGTATATGATTTCTTTTCAGAAGGAATAGCCGGCGAATTTCTCCGCATTGCTTATGCTGGTCCAAATATCAGGACTCTCCCCGCCTATATGCCAATAGGCAATTCCTGCCAGCTTGTGCTTCACTGCCAGATTGTATTTTGCCGTTAGGGACCGTCCGTCCTCCAGCCAGAGGGTATGCTTCAGCGACTGCTTGGTATAGCTGGCCACATATTGCCCCAGCGTGCTGTTCCATACAGGGTGCAGGGAATAGCTGCTCAAGAGCTGGTTCTGCTGGGTAAGCGATAGTTCAGCGGACGACGGAGCGATGCCGCTTTGCTTGAGCGTCCAGTCACGGGTGTATAGGGGCATTGCCAAAATTACCTTCTCGGCGGATACAGATTTCAGCAGTGTACTTACCGCGTGCTGAACATAGGGCAGCGAAGCGTTAGAGCCGGGACTCATACTTCCGCTATAGTGCTCATCATATCCCATCATCACCAGGTAATCAGCCTGCCTGCCAAGTGCCGTATAATCAAAAGCCTCTGTCCAGTCTGTCCCAAGATCGGGCGACACATCCATCGACAGCACTGCACCGAGCGCATGCAGCTTCCCGGCCAGCTGTGTAATGAAGGCGGTCAGCGAAGCCCGGTCTGCCGCTGCCACATTCTCAAAATCAATATTCAGCCCATCCAGGCCGTATGTACTGACTAATCCCGCCAGTTGATTAACCGCCATGTTCCTCGCTGCTGTACTGGACAGCATTTGATGTGTCGCCGCCTGATCAAACCGGTTACCGACCAGCGGCCACACCTGCTTGCCGTTCTTCTTCGCCCAGGTTACCAGTGAAGCCACCGTGGAATCCGGGACTACACCCGTACTCCCTACAAAATACCAGCGCGGAGATAAGGTATTTACATTCGACTGCAGAATATTACTCTCATACTCCGCGGCCGTCTGGCCATACTGCCATCCCAGCACAATGTGCGGGTCCTTCGCACCTGCCAGCTCTGCCGTCCATTTCTCCTGCTGCAGCACCCGGTACAGGAGCACCGCCATTTCCTGCCTTGTCATCGGGGCGGCCGGGCGGAAAGCGCCTGTTCCGTCGCCTTTCATCAAGCCTAAGCGGTTTACAGCATCCACGGCACTTTCTGCCCAGGCAGCGATGGTGCCTGCGTCGGTAAACACCGTTGCCCCTTCCGCTGTGCTCCCCGTTTGTTTGAACGCTTTAGTTAACCAGACGGCTGCTTCCTGGCGCGTTACCGGCTTCGCCGGTGCAAAGGTGGATGCCGAGGTGCCTCCCGCCAGACCCAACTGAACCGCTGCCTGTATCCAGCCGTAATACCATGCGCCCTTCCCGGTATCTGTATAGGGAGAGACTGGACTTGCCACAGGCTCAAGCTTCAGCAGCCGGCCGAGCATCGTAATGAACTCCGCTCTCGTCACCTTACCCTCCGGCGAGAAGCTGGTCTCCGAGATGCCGGTTAATATCTTCCGGTTATACAAGTCTATGATCTCATTCTTGGCATAGCTGGCTGCCATATCGTCAAAGGGCAGCGCAGCCTCAGCGGAGACAGACTGGCCATACGGAATAAACAGCCCGGCTGCGCACAAGACGGCGGCTGCACCGGCTGTTAATCTTCCTACCATACTCTTCATAATATTAAAGAAGCCTCCTCCGGGGTTCAATTTGCCGAAAGTATACCAGAGACAGAGTCTATTATCATCGCAAAAATACTGGAAGGAAAATGAGTAGTGACAGATTCCATGGCAGCCAGCGTTTAATTAAAAACCCGCGTGGTTATGAATGTGGATAGAGCAAAACTTATAGGAGGTCATTCCATTATGAAAGATTCCGGTTCACCCGGCGGAATTCCCGCTGCTGCGGGCGGTTCCGGCCTCACCGCGCAAGCGGTAGATGCTATTGAGGATCTGTCCGGCGTGCATCCCGGCTACCGCCGTGCGCATGCCAAGGGGATCTGCTGCCGGGCGGTCTTCCGCCCGAATGGACTCGCTGCCCCTTTCACTACTGCCCCACATCTTCAGGAGCAGGAGGTTGAGGCGGTTGTCCGTTTCTCCGGCAGCTCTACCGATCCGGCGCTGGCTGATCTCCTCTCCCCGGCCAAAGGGATGGCCGTGCAGTTCAGCTTGCCGGATGGCAGCATTACGAATTTGGCGGGGGTGACGCTGCCGGTTTTTTTCGCCCGCACCCCTGAATCCTTTGTTGACATTGTTCGTTCCGTGCACCGGGCACGCGCAGGCAACCTGGGCCCGCTGGAGCTGATCAAGGAGATTTCGGCCCATTTCACCGAGAGTAAGTCCAGCTTCCTTGCCCTCAAAAAGCTGCAGCCGCCGGCCAGCTATGCCGAGTCTCATTATTACTGCATTCATACTTACTTCTTCGTGGATACTGAGGGGAACAAGCGGCCGGTGAAATTCGAATGGAGCCCGGTTACCGGAGTCCGTGCCCTGTCCCTGGAGGACGCCTCACAGCAGCCGGACCATTATCTGGAGGACGAGCTGGCGCTGCGCCTGCAGGATGAGTCCCCCGTGTTTCAGCTGGCCGTTATTATTGGCGAGGAGGATGATCCCACGGATGATCCGACCCATGCCTGGCCCGATGAGCGGAGACGGATCGAAATCGGGAGCCTGCACCTTACAGAAATTATTGACGAGCCGGAAGGGCTGCTGATGGACCCGGCTGAGGTTCCGGCCGGCATAGCCTTGTCTGAGGATCCTATCCTTCATTTCCGCCACAGCGCCTACGGGGAATCCTTCCGCAGGCGGCGTGAAGAACACTAACCTGAGCACGAGAGGACGAGGTTTCCGATGGAACAAGCAATGATTATTATCAATCCTACTTCCGGCAAAGAAGAGGGACCCGCATATATCACCATGGTGGAAGAGGTTTTGACTGCTCAGGGGTACGAAATTACCCTTAATGAGACGCAAAAAGCGGGGGATGCAACGTCATTCTGTATCGCGGCATGTGAAGAAGGCTATGAACTGGTGGTTTCGATCGGTGGGGATGGTACACTGCATGAGGTAATCAACGGGCTGGGCGGCCAGCCGCACCGCCCGAAGCTGGGGATTATCCCGCTTGGAACAGTTAATGACTTCGCCCGGGCCATCGGGCTTCCCCTGGTTCCGGAGGAAGCGATTAGGGCGCTCGCCTCCTCCAGCACCCGCGCAGTGGATGCCGGCCGGTTAAATGACCGCTTATTTATCAATGTGGTGGCCGCCGGAGCTATTGCTGAATCTGTTTCTTCTGTATCTTCGGAGGATAAGTCGAAGCTGGGGGCACTGGCTTATTTCAAGGAGGGGATTAAGGAGCTGAGCGGCAATACCGCTCATCACCTGAGCATTACCCATGACGGGGAAGTATGGGAAGGGGACTCCCCGCTGTTTATTGCCGCATTAACGAATTCTGTCGGCGGATTTGAGCGGCTGGCACCCGGTGCCGCTGTTGACGACGGCCTGATCCACTGCTTTATCCTCAAAGACCTCACGATTCTGAGTACCCTGACCGCAAGCATCTCTCTCCTGCTCGGCAATCTTAGTAATCATAAGGATGTTATTTACTTTACGGCGCGCAGCGTAACGGTCCAGTCATCCGACTCCATGCGGACCAATGTTGACGGCGAAGAGGGACCGGCGCTGCCGATCCGGCTTAGTGTGCTTCCCCATTATATCGAGGTCATCGTACCGGAGCCCTAATCCTCCGGATTGCCAAGTATTCAGGCTAAGTGACTCCGCAGCTTGCGGATATAGACGATCTGACCGATATGATAAGCATTATGTGTCGCTGCATTGCTGATGATCTCCCACCACCGGGCCGGCTCAGGGAAGCCGGTCACCTGTGCTTCCAGGCTGTCTTCCGCAAGGATGGCCTGCCATCGCAGCAGCACCTCCAGCAGAGCTGTGCTCAACTCACTGTATGAGGAGTTCTCGGGCAGGATAAAGCTGGCGTTGTTGTCTCCGATCGGCGGCACCGCATCTACATGGCCTTCGGTATACCGGATCTGCCAGGTTTCATTCCAATACCGCAAATGCTGCGTCAGCTCGGCAATACTGTTACTGTCATCTCCCGGCTTCCAAAAGGCCTCCTCTTCCGTAATCCCCTGAACCGCCTGCATGAACGGCAGGTGCCAGCTGGGATCATTGGCACCCGCTAGCAATTGGTTGGCCAGTACCTCTTTGGCATGAACCATGGTTCTCACTCCTCCGGCTTATATTCACTTAATTTCCCTTGATAGATTAATTCCAGCCTTCCGCTCTGGCGGAAATCATCCGGCGTCACGAGCGCAGGCAGCTTATTCCACAGCTTAATTCCGGAACGGTCCAGTATTTCTGCAACGAATTGCGAGCAAAAGTAAGAGTTGCTGAATTCAACCGGCTCTTTCAGCGCGATGCCGATTACACCGAGAATGTTGTACAGGTACTTCTGCTGGCTGCGGATAAAAATATGCAGGACCCGCTTCATTTTCTCCACTTCACGTTCTGTGACTTGAAGCTTATAGATGACACAGGTCGTATTCGGATATTTGCTGTAGGTGCCTGTCTGAATATCCTCCTTCACAAAGCCCCCGTTCAGGGGATTGCTGGGATGCTTTCTCCCGAAGCTGTACATCTCTGACAGATCACGGGTAAAAGAGATTGAGGCATGATTATACGGGGCCTTCGTATAGCCCTGAATGAGCCGGGTAAACAGTGTACCTGTATTCGTAAGCAAAATAAAGACCGATTAATCACCTGTCATTTCCGTAAAAATAGATTCGTTGTTTCATACTATACCGGCCTTTCTTTCATAGGTAATGATAGCACTTTG
>CAKMKL010000240.1 GCA_927443375.1 uncultured Paenibacillus sp.
TTCCGCGCTAGTCAAGCGCATTTGTGCGGTTGTTTCGGCGATTGCGGGCACAAGGGCGTAGAAACAAGGGATTTGTCCCTTTGTTTGTGCCATAGTGCGCCGGAATGGCGAAATCAACGGGATTTTTCCCTTTGTTTCTGCCATGTTGCGCCGGAATGGCGAAATCAACGGGATTTCTCCCTTTGTTTCTGCCATGTTGTGCCGGAATGGCGAAATAAAAGTTTGCAGTGAAATGGACTTGGGTATGGGAGTTGCATCACTCACTTGGAGAATTCCATTGGTGCTTTACGTTTTAAATTCCCATGGTGAACGAGGGTCGCTGTAAAAATCCATATACTATATAGATTGAACTTGTAATTTTTCTATTTGGGGACAGGCGTGACTACAGAGAATGTTTGGACTTCCGGCCGCTGTTGTCTTCCGATTTCTTGATTTGAACCGCTATTACCGGTAGAAATCCGAAGACAAAGGCGGATGCTCCCGCTCCTACAGTTCCAAAATTCCCCTCCGTCACTTTTTCCTAAATTGTATATTTTCAAGTTCAATCTATATAGTCTAAAAAAGCGCCGTGCTAAACCCCCACCTTGATACTGGAGAGTGCTTCTTTCATGATCTGAAGTACGATTTCCTCATAGGCTCGTCTCTGCTTCATTGGTACTCGTCTCTGCTTCATTGGTGCTTACCTTCCTATTCTTACTTTGTAGTAAATTGGGGTCTATTCTCTCCAGTTTGATTAAGGGCCTAGCCAAAGAGTTTTACCTTTAGTTCCGCAATGCGCCCGGTTGTGCCTGCCTTTATTCACGATCAATTTCTGAATAGAAAATCATAAGTTCGATCTAGTTAAGATCTATATCATAGCAATAAAAAACGGTTTACTTTTCCAACAGATTATTCTATATTATGAGTGAGTACTCACTCATAATATAGAATCGAGGAGATCGACATGAATCAGGACACTCCGGTTATTACCGTAACCCATGTCAGCAGAGCTTTTGGCAGCAAGGAGGTGCTGCGGAATATTAACCTTCAGGTAAATAAGGCAGAAACCTTTGGCCTTCTGGGTCCATCCGGCTCCGGCAAAACTACTCTGGTGAAGCTTCTAACCGGTATTGATGAGGTCAGCTCAGGCGAAGTGCAGGTCATGGGGGTAAAAATCCCCTCACTGCCGATGCTGCAGCAAATTGGATATATGGCCCAGTCTGATGCCTTATACACGGAGTTGAGCGCGAAGGAAAATCTGGAGTTTTTCGCCGCCCTTTATGGTCTTAAAGGCGGAAACCGCACACGGCGGATAGCCGACGTCATGGAGCTGGTAAACCTGCAGGAGCATCTGCGCAAACGCGTCGATCAATATTCCGGAGGCATGAAGCGGCGCTTGTCGCTGGCCATCGCTCTCCTGCATGAGCCCCCGCTGCTCATTCTTGATGAGCCTACCGTTGGCATTGACCCGGTGCTGCGCCAGTCCATCTGGCGGGAGCTGCGGGAGCTGAACCGTCAGGGCACTACCATTGTGCTGACAACTCACGTGATGGACGAGGCCGAGAAATGCGACCGGCTGGGGATGATCCGGGACGGTGAGCTGCTCGCTGTAGATACTCCGGCCGGGCTGATGCAGGCGAGCGGATCCGCAACGATTGAGGAAGCTTTTCTATACTATGGAGGTGCCCGCAAATGAGAATCCGGGCAATTACAATTCGAATTCTACGGCAGTTTATTCATGATAAACGGACAATGGCGCTAATGTTCATTGCGCCTCTGATCGTGCTGAGCTTAATGAGCCTGGTGTTCAACGGCGACGCTTATAAACCAAATATCGGCGTTACCGCAGGAGCGGCTGTCTTCACCCCTGCCCTGGAAGCACAGGAGGCGGCGGTTACCGCATTCGCTACAGCTGAACTGGGAAACACTGCATTGAAGGACAGCAAGATCGATGCGTTAATCACAATGGACGGAACCACTCCCGGTGTTATGCTGGAAGGCAGTAACCCTACGGCCAACCGGGCTGTCATGCAGGTATTGCAGGAAGCTATGCAGCGGCTGCAGCTCTCAGGCTCCGGACAGGTTCAGCCGGCCGTCAGCTATCTGTACGGCGCTGAGGATATGACCACAATCGACCGCTTCGGTCCGATTATGATCGGCGTCTTCATCTTCTTCTTCGTCTTCCTGATCGCCGGCGTCTCCTTCCTGCGCGAACGGACGACCGGAACACTGGAGCGGCTGCTCTCCACACCGCTGAAGCGCTGGGAGATTGTACTCGGTTATGTCTGCGGCTTCGGCATCTTCACCGTCATTCAGGCGCTGCTGATCTCGTGGTTCTCCATCCAGGTGCTCGGCATTATGATGGCCGGCAGCTTCGGCTATGTGCTGCTGATGACGCTGCTGCTGGCGGTAACAGCACTTACTCTGGGTACGCTGCTCTCGGCATTTGCCGCCAATGAGCTGCAAATGATCCAGTTCATCCCGCTCGTCATTGTGCCGCAGATTTTCTTAAGCGGGCTGTTCCCGCTTGACACCCTTCCCCTGTGGCTCCAGCGGATCGCGCTGGCCACACCAATCTACTACGGCGCACAGGCGCTGATGGATATCATGATCCGCGGCAAAGGCTGGAGCGCTATCGCACTGGAGGTATATGTGCTGATCGGCTTCTCCCTTCTGTTCATGGCACTGAATGTTCTTGCCCTGCGCAAGCACCGGAAGATGTAGCATGGTGTAATTTGCCCGGCGCCCATGATACTATTAAGGGATAGCATACATTTGGAGGGCATCAACATGAAGAAGGACAGTGCTGAGCAGCACGAAATTGAGCAATGGATGGAGGAGCTGCTGGCGATTGGCGGAGATAAGCAAATGACACCGAAGCAGATTTCTATTCTGGAGGCGGCGGTCGAAATCTTCTCCGATAAAGGCTTCTCGGCAGCGTCCACCAGTGAAATTGCCCAAAAGGCCGGAGTAGCTGAAGGGACGATTTTCCGCTATTACAAGACGAAAAAGGATCTGCTGCTGTCTATTGTAGGGCCGACTATGAGCCGGATGATTGCTCCCTTCGTGATGCGCAATTTTAACGGTGTGCTGGATATGCCTTTTGAGAGCTATGAAGCGTTTCTGCGGGCCTTTATCCTTAACCGCCTGGAATTTGCCCGCAATAACTTTAAAATTATACGGATTTTAATTCAAGAGATTCCCTTCCAGCCTACACTGCGCAAGCATTTTTCCGAGAACATCCTCAGCCAGGTGCTGGAGCGCGTAACCGCTATTACCGAGCATTTCAAGGCTAAAGGCGAAATTATCGAGGCACCTACGCCAGCGATTATCCGTTTCACGGTCTCCTCGGTGATCGGTTATCTGGTGACCCGCCTGCTGCTGATGCCCGAAAAGGACTGGAATGATGAGGAAGAGATTAACCTGATCCTGAGCTTTATGCTCCACGGGATTGGCGGACCTGGACAGCAAGTTGAACAGTAAAAAGCGTCCTGATACCGGGGATTACGGCTTCCGCCGCAGGACTTATAGCTTCAGCGGCGGGGCTTGCAGTTCAGCGGCGGGGTGAGTGTCTGATTGACCACGGGCAGCCCGGAAGTGAATTCTTCCGGGCTGCTTTTTTGTACAGACTGTCACACTGCCCGGGGTGATTCCCCGCTGATGCACTCCGCACTTTGAGGCGTACGCTTGTTCTGCTATTATAAGAGAAATGAACGGCGGCATTAAAGCGATTAAGGATGTGATGTAAGCATGGGATTTTATGTGCCGGAACGGGTGATCAAGCTGCTGTGCGGCAGTGCATCCCTGGACAAAGGAGTAGCCTACCACGAATCAGATAGGGTCCGGTTAACTTATATAGAGAATGACGACACGCTTGAATATTCTAAATACCGGGCTGAGGTCCAGAGCCTTGAAAATTACGACGTAGCGCTTACAGTCGATAGCGACGGTGATGTGAATGCGGAATGCACCTGTCCTGCTTACTATCCCGGCGGAGCATTCTGCCAGCATATTGCAGCTGTGCTGGTGAGCATTCTCCGTCTTGAAGAGGGCGGTGGCCCCGGCGGACGGACGGCTGCTTCCAGTCTTCAGGCCCGGGGTGAATTACCGGAAGCTACCGGAGTTCTTACCCCCCGCTACCGGGGCGAGGGCCCGGCGGAGCACTCCGGTGACCGTCAGCTCGTGAACAGCATGCTGGGCGTGTTCGA
>CAKMKL010000241.1 GCA_927443375.1 uncultured Paenibacillus sp.
CTCTCACCGTAGGCATCAGAGAGGTCCGCTAGCATAATAAGCTCATCGCTGTTCAGGCGTCCAACCGGAACGTTCAGCCCGACATAATTCAGCCCTGCCTGGCGCTGCGGATGTACACCGTCGAAATAAGCGGCCTGCCAGCCGAGCGTCTTGTCTTCACCGCGTGAAGGCAGCTCGCCAATAATCTCAAACAGCTTTTCCTTGAATTTCTCAGCACCCCAATCGGCAACGAGAAACTTAAGGCGGGCGTGATGGCGTTTTTCACGGTAACCGTAATCACGGAACAGCGTTACAACTCCGGCTGCAACCTTAAGCGCTTCTTCCGGTCTGACGAATACATCGAGTATTTGCGCCAGATGCGGTTTTGCGGAGAGACCGCCGCCCACCATCACATGGAACCCGGCGGTTTCTTTTCCGTCTATCATTTTGACAGCCGGGGTATACGACAGATCGTTGATCTCGGCTTGTCCGTTGTTATAGTAATTGGCGGAAACAGACAACTTGAATTTACGCGGCAGGTTGGAGAAATCCCGGTTCAGCATGAAGAAATCATTCATCTGCTCCACGATCGCGGTCGTATCGAACAGTTCGTCCTTGTCGATCCCAGCCAGCGGATTGCCCACGATGGTCCGCGGACAATCCCCGCAGGCCTCATAGGAATAGAGCGAAGCGGCCTCTAGCCTCCGGAAAATGTCCGGAAAGTTCTCAACCGTCAGCCAGTGAAACTGGACGGCCTGCCGGGTGGTTACATCAATCAGCCCCCGCCCGTACAACCGGGTGATCTCGGCAATGGCTCTCGCCTGATCCGAGGTCATAATGCCGGTATTAATGCGGACACGCATCATGAAATGGCCGTTTCGCGGCTTTTGCTGATAAACCCCTGCCCACTTAAAAAGATCAAGCTCTTCAGCCGGGATAGAATCAAAGCCCTCCAGGGCATATTTTTCAATGATAGTGCGGATAATGTCCAGCCCGTCTTTCTGCAGTTTAACAAATTCGAATTTGTTCAGCTTTTCTGGATCAGTACTCCAAATGGGTTCGTAAGCCATCGTATAACTTCCTCTCTGCCAGGATATCCCCTTCAGTAATATTGCATGAATTCCGGTAGTATTCCTGTGATATTATGCTCGATGGTAACATAAGAGCCCAAGAACAGCTGTGAGAGTTGTGGCAAACGATATAACGATTCTTTATAGCTTCATTAGTTCCTGCTGATAGTTCCATGACAACTCGATAGGATTTCAACTTGGTGTGGATTGTTTTCCTTGTCGTCAATGAGGTTATTCATATTTCGAAGGCTAAAAACAGCTGTGAAAAATATTTCTTGTGACATTTACCGTTTTTTTGCGGATTTCCTATTGCGCCTGGCAAATGGTAGCGATAACATAGAAGGAGATATGGATTAGAGGAACTTGCTTGACAACACTTTTGAGGAGGTAATGCCATGCTGCTTGCAGAAGCTGCTGTGCAAGAACCGTCTAAATTTCATACCTTCGATCTTTTTATGATTATGTTCACTATCCTGATCTTTATCGGTGTCTTTCGGCTGCTCCGAGCTCCCCAGAAGAACAAGTTTGCCATTGCCTTCGGTGTGGTGAGCCTGCTGGTGTTTGCCGTTTCCGATTATGCGATGATTATGAACTGGTTAAGCTGACGTTAACACTGCTTTCGATGAAATCCCTGAACAATTGCAGATCCTGCTGTTCAAAAGACTCCTTTAAACGCTGCCGGCGTGGACAAAGGTGTCTTTTTAGCATTAGGCGATCAAATGTTGGTAAACCGATGGCCAGCTCATTTTCAAACACCAGTATATTAAACGTCAGAAAGCCCTTCACGCCATAACTATGGAGAAATGCCATAATTTCCGGCAGCTCGTCCATACGGAAGTTGTTGGCTCTCGCCCGTGCATTAAACTTCTCTACGCCAAAAAAGACGGCATCTGCCCCGTTCGCCACTGCTGCACGCATACAATCCCAGTCACCGGCCGGAGCCAGCAGCTCCACGTCTTCTCTGCGTATTCCTTGCTCGTTCATTTATATCCTCCCAAACCGCTGTTTAGCGGGTCTTTTCC
>CAKMKL010000242.1 GCA_927443375.1 uncultured Paenibacillus sp.
GTTGATCATTTTACCGTTTAGATAAATAGAGCCTTCAGTCGGTTCGGCAAAACCGGCGATCAGACGCAGAATGGTCGTCTTGCCGCAGCCGGAGGGTCCCAGCAGTGTATAAAATTTGCCGCGGTCGATTTCGAAGCTGACACCTTTTAACACGGCCTCCTCATCATCATATTGCTTAGTAACCTGGTCAAAAGAAATAATAGTGCCTTCCGGGGTAGCGATAGCTAACGACCTCCCTTACCTTATGTATTACAAACCATTTACCCTCATCTAACAGCGCACAATCGGCCATGATGGGCCCAGCACTTCCTAGGCGGCAATTCTGTGCCACCGCTTCAACAGCATTTCATATTATATAGCATATAGGATGTATCCCATATATGCGATAGCTAACAACGCTTATAGCCTTCCAGAAACTTAACAAGTTCGTAAAAAATAGCCCTCTTTACGCCCCGTATGAGGTGCTATAATGAAACCGTCTGAAAACACTTTGAAAATTCCTCTTTTTATGAAAGAAGATGACTGAAAATGAACGAGGGGTTACAAGACCGCCTTGAGAAATTTGGATTATCCCTTTATATGATGCGGATCACGCTGGCTGCTTCACTCTCCTGGGTGGCAGTTCACAGCCTGTACGGTGACCATTACTTATATTTTGCCCCGCTTGCAGCTATTCTGATCACACAAGGAACGGTTAAAGCCTCGCTTGAAAAAGGCTTCTACCGCCTGCTGGGCATTGTACTCGGCGGAACGGTCAGCCTGATTGTCGGCCGCTTCCTGGATATCGGCATTCTCTCGATCCTGCTGATCCTGCTGCTGGGCATCGGTATTGCCACCGCGTGCCGGATTAATATTCAGGCCGTCTCACAGGTTGGCGTGACCTCTGTTCTCGCGCTTACCTTCTACCATGATCACTATATTGTGTGGAGGGTTGCTGAGACCCTGATCGGCGTACTGATTGCCTTATTAATCAATATGATTATCGTCCCGCCCAAAGGGTTCGTCAAGGTGAAAAGCCTGGCACTCGAAGGAAGCCTGCTGCTGGCGGATTCCCTGAGCGGGATGGCCACTGGCGGCAGAGACGCAGCAAAGGCCCAGAAGGCGCTGACCCGCTCCGGGGAACTGCTCGCGAAGAGTGTCCGGCTGCGGCAGGAAATGCAATTCACCTTATCGCATTACCCCTGCCGCAGCGGACTGCGCGGGTTAACACAGGCTACGGGCCATCTGCAGAAGGTTCACTTCTATGTCAAAGAGATTGCCGATGAGCTCTCTCTCCTGCCTGCGCATTATGCTGCCGCAGACTGGATGGTGGAGGTGGCCGGCGCAACAGCCGACTGCATCGCCCTGTACGGGACCAAGACATTGTCGGACGCCGAAGTCCAGCGCTCACTGCAGGAGTCGCTCCGGCATGCCCGTGATCTGCAGCTGGCCTGGTTCTCCGAGCTGCAGGGAATATGCCCGCTGACGGCTATCCGCGATCTCGGTGCTGTTTTCTCTCACCTTAACCGGGTGCTGGAGGTCATCGAACAGGCCGATTATGCGGCTGTTTCAGCCGCACCTCTGCCGGCAAGAACCGAAGCTTCACGCGGTATCCATCTTGTAAATAATGGACTCTCCCACAAGCTTTAAGCTTGGGAGTGTCCTTTTTTTTGCTGCTACAAAATCTATATATTTCAGGTGAAATTACAGTTGAAAACCGGCTCATACAGGAATAAAATTAGGATTGTTTAAAGAAGTTGTCGAAATCCATTACTATAGTACCAGTTATGATCATTTTATTGTCGAATACTTCATTAAATGACCTCATGCTGAGTGTTTATCATGTTTCATGTATAAAGGCAAACTGCCCGAAAGGGCAGGACGCAAAGCAATGGGCCTAACAATGCCACTGTGCATTCATGGCTGCCAGGCTGCCGGTTTGATAATACGAAAAGCGAGGTTATACCTATGCCGCAGCGCACCCTTGACCATTCCCGGCATGTGTTCAGTAAAACAAAGCCGGCCTTTAGCACTACTTTTCCTATGGAGTCCTCTACCCCGTCCTATCCGGTCAGCGGAATAGGCGGAAATGAAGATAAGGATGGCATAATCATTGTACAAAATGATCAGATTTTCATCACCCCCCCTTTACGCGGCGGCAAGGCTGCCCTGATTTCTGCTGTTCACCCTGTCGTCCTGAAGATGGATGGCAGGAAGGTAACTGAACCCACCAGAGTCACTTCTGCCAAGCATTTGAGCTGGGAGATCAGCGAGAAGCCGCAGTACCAGATAACTATATCCGAGGATAAGCTCAGAGCCTACTTTACCCTCTACCGTGTGGAGAAGTACGCCTGGAAGCTCGTGAATTGCCCCGCTTCCTCCGATGTCTCTCTCCGGGCAGAGCCAGACTATGATCTGCTGCTGTCTAAGTTGACAATAGATCAGATTCTGGCCGGGTTTCCGAAGAGCTCCTTCATCCCTAATCTCAACATCCCTGCCCTTTATGCCGAATTGAATAATTCAACCTATCTTCCGGTCTGCATCGCCGTGGGTAAAGCCCCGGTTCCCGGGTTAAGCGGCAGGCTGGAGCTCTTGCTGCAGCCGGATATGAGTGAAGAATTCGACCGTCTGGAGGCTCCCGACCCTTTGAATTATCTGGGTTATCCGGGGATTGCGTCTGTCCAGCCGGGAGAAGTGCTGGCCCGCAAATTGCCTCCGCGGGAAGGATTGCCCGGCTTTGACGTGTATGGCGGCATTCTGCCGTCACCCCAGCCGGAGGATATCCGCCTGATGCACGCCGCTGACGCTGATATCTCACTGCTTCCAGATGGAGAGATTATCTCGCTGCGTGAAGGAAGACCCCGGATCACAGGCATCGGCACACCGGTGGTGAGCATTGATTTCCCGTCTGCCTATATTATGCCGGGGGGCATGGACACCGGAGACGGAGCCTTTATGTTCGCAGGGGATGTGGTTGCACCGGAAGGAATCAGGGACCAGTCCATCATTGAGGCATTAGGCAATGTCTACATATACGGTGATGTCCAGGGTGCTGTAATTGCCGCAGCAGGCAGCATTGTGATCCGGGGAAAGGTGACAGACAGCCAATTATATTCCGGCTATTACGGAGTGAGACAAGGGCGGCTGCACCTGCATCCCGCTCACCTGATTGAGGAAATAACAGCACTGAGAAAAGCAGCCAGGCTGCTGGAGCAGAATCTTCAGTCACGTCAGCAGACGGTGAAATACGGATTGGTAGTTATGCTGCTGCTGGAGAGTAAATGCAGCCATATACCGGGTCTGCTCACCGGGCTTCAGAAGCTGCTTTTGGACAATGAGTCAGCCTGTCCTATGGATACAGAACAAATTAAACATCTGCTGGAGGTCTTCCTGCACCCGGGGCAGTTCACCGACTTCATAACGGATTCCGTGATCGGGACGTTGTTGAAGCTGCTTGAGGCGTTTTGTGAACGGATGGAAGGCCTGCAGGAGGCGAATGCCCGGATTGATGTTGCAGAAGCGAAAGGCTGCATGCTCCAAGCTGGCGGAGACCTCTATATACATAAAGCGGGCGTCAGAAACTGCACGCTGCGGGCATCCGGAAATGTTCAATTCCTCATGGAACAATCGGTATGCAGCGGATCCATAGTCGAAGCAGGCGGAGCGATCACCCTGCAGAGCGCCGGTGCAGAAGCCGGCCAGCAATCGGTCCTTACAGCAGGGAGTTCAATTAGCGCACGCCGGATTTCTGCTACCCGCTTGAGCATTGGCGAATATACTACGGAGATTGACAATTTGCTGGAGAATGCGGTATTCACAGCCCAGAATCTGCGGACGGGTAATCAGAGATAGTGCAATCTGCTTACGCTTACATACAGTTTTTCAGCTAAATTAAAGAGAGCCTGCCGGACCTCATGCAGCTTCCGGCAGGCTCTCTTTATCTTATCGGGCGCTCCGGCCCGGCTTCACATTCACCAGAATAATACTGCCCACGATCAGCAGCATACCCACAATCAGATTGGGCGTAATCTGCTCATGCAGCAGCACTACGCTTGAGCCTATGGAGATCAGCGGGATCAAAAAGGTAAACGAACCAACCTTGCCGGCCTCCCCTTCATTGATCAGCTTAAAGTACACCATCCATCCGAGCGCGATAACGAACACCGCAATAAACAGTGTGTTAACAATAAAAGCACTGTTCCAGGTGATTGCTGACCAGCTTTCCATGGTTGAACCGGCTGCCAGCAGAATCACTCCGCCGATCATGATCTGCATCGCCGTCATCCACAGCATATCTACCCGAGCCGCATTCCGTTTTGTATAAATGGTAGCGAATGCCCAGCTGAGTGCGCTGGCCAGCGCAAGCAGAACGCCGGCAGGAGAGATGCTTCCGTTAAACCCGCCGATGCTTAGAGCGGCTACCCCCAGAAAGCCGAGCAGCAGGCCGAATATTTTGAGCCCGTACATGCTCTCCCCCAGCCAGATCCAGGCAAAGATGCCCAGCAGCACCGGCTGCAGAAACACAATGGCCGAGAACAGACCGGAAGGCACATACTGCAGGCCTATCGTCTGGAAGCCATAATAGAAGACGATACTGAGTATCGCCGATGTCAGATAGACCGGCCACAGCCGCCTGAACTGAAGCTGCTTCCATTTCGGCAGTGCTGCGATGATCAGGATGATACCGGCAATCACCGTCCGGATGCCCGCAAACAGCAGCGGAGGAGCATAGGATAAGGCGATTTTGGACAGGGGCCAGTTGATCCCCCAGACAATCACCAAAAAAGTAAGCAGAGCTATCGTTTGATTACGTCCGGACATTCATTCACCTCTTGTTTCATTTTCATTCCAAATGATACAATAATCCCAGTCATAATTGAAATGAATTATAAGCATAAGGGGCATACCAAAACCGATATGAACAACAATCAGATTCGCCTGTTTGTCAAAATTGCCGAAACTGGAAGCTTCACCAAAGCCGGCCTGGAGCTGAATATGACCCAGCCGGCGGTCAGCCGCGCTATTTCCGCCCTCGAAACAGAAATGGATGTCAAGCTGCTGCTCCGCGACCGCCGCAGCGGGCTGATGCTGACAGAGGTGGGCAAACGTGTCCTGATTCTTTTCCGGGAAATTCTCAGCGGGTTCAATAAGGTCGAGCAGGAGATTTCCGCGGAGAAAGGACTGGAGAAGGGGCTGATCCGGATTGGAGCCTTTCCGGTTGCGGCCGCTTACTTTGTGCCCAAGATGATCCGCTCGATTAAGAGCAGGTATCCGGGGATCGAAATCTCCGTCCATGAAGGCTCGGTGGCCGAGGTGAAGGAATGGCTGGAAACGCGCCAGATTGATATCGGGCTGATTATTCCGCCGCATGAGGAGTTTGAGACCCTTCCGCTTTTTCGGGAGAAGCTGTATGCGGTGCTGCCTGGCGGCCATCCGCTGGGGCAACACCAGGTTATTGATGTGAAGGACCTGGAGCACGAGCCGATGATGATCTGCAGAGCGGGCTATGAGCCTCCAGTGCTTGATTTATTCAAGCGAGCCGGCAGTGAGCTGAACGTGAAATATGTTGTCAACAGCTACAATACTGCACTGAACATGATCCAGGAGGGCCTGGCCGTTGGCGTGCTGTCCCAGCTGTCGCTGCTCGCGCCGCCTGATGATGTGATTGTCCGGGAGCTTTTCCCTGATGCTTACCGGGATGTCCATCTTGCTGTCCATTCGCTGGAGGAAGCGTCCATCGCCGTCAGATTGCTCATTGATACTGCGCTCGAATTATTCGCGGAAGCCGGAAATCTAAGTCCTGCTGCAAACACTGTAAAGGAGTGAATACTATGAAGACAAACCGTCTTGGAAACAGCGGGCTGCAGGTATCGGCACTGGGCCTTGGAACGAATGCTTTTGGCAAACGGGCCGATCAGCAGACCTCGATTGAGATTATTCATACCGCACTGGATCAGGGGATCAACTTCATCGATACCGCCAATATTTATGCCGGTACCGAATCGGAGAGAATCATCGGGCTGGCTCTGGAAGGCAGGCGGGATCGCGCAGTTCTGGCCACCAAGGCAGGTCTGCCGCGGGCCGAAGGCCCTAATGGGAGCGGCTCCTCCCGCCATCACCTGATGCTGGAGCTGGAAGGCAGCCTGCGCCGCCTGAAGACGGATTATGTGGATCTGTATCAGATCCATACCTTCGATCCGTATACCCCGCTGGAGGAAACGCTGCGCACCCTGGACGATATGGTATCTGCAGGGAAGGTCCGTTATATCGGCGCCTCTAATTACGCGGCCTGGGAGCTGATGAAGGCGCTTGGGATCAGCGAAGCGCGGAATCTGATCAAGTACAGCTCGATTCAGTGCAGCTATTCGCTGGCCGACCGGACTCCCGAGAACGAGCTGCTCCCGCTCTGCCTGGATCAGGGATTGGGGATCATCCCTTATTTCCCGCTGGCCGGGGGGATACTGACCGGCAAATACAGCGGCAATGGCGCCGCGCCTGCCGGATCGCGTGCTGAAACCGATCCGAACTTTAACCGTTTCCTTACTCCTGAGCGGATTGCGCTGGGGAATGAAGTCAGCCGGGTGGCCGCTGACCTCGGAACCTCGCCCACAGCCTTGTCCTTAGCCTGGCTGATGAGCAGGCCCGCTGTATCCACAGTTATCGTAGGGGCTACACGGGTGGAGCAGGTGCAGCAGAATCTGCAGAGCACCGCGCTTGAGCTGGACGCGGAGACCCTGGACAAGCTGGAAGAAGCCAGCCGCCCGTTCCGCAGCGGCGAGCCGTTCGCCGTTTACCGTCTGCCGTAACTGCAGAACGCCAAGAAGCCTATAGCTCCCCTCCCTGCCGGTATCGGTGGGCTGAGCTATAGGCTTTTTTTAACGGATTATGATTGCTTATTTATACGGCTGCGATGAATCGCTCCATATCTTCTTCTACGGTTGTAATGCCGCCGATTCCAAAGTTATCGACCAGGACTTTAACCACATTCGGCGATAGGAAGGCCGGCAGTGTCGGGCCAAGATGAATGTTTTTAACGCCCAGATGCAGCAGCGCCAGCAGCACAATGACCGCTTTTTGCTCATACCAGGCAATATTGTAGGCAATCGGCAGGTCGTTGATATCGTCCAGCCCGAACACTTCCTTCAGCTTCAGGGCAATGACCACAAGGGAATAGGAATCATTGCATTGTCCGGCATCCAGCACGCGCGGAATTCCGCCGATATCGCCGAGTGCCAGCTTGTTATATTTGTACTTCGCGCAGCCTGCTGTCAGGATTACGGTATCCCCCGGCAGCTCAGCAGCAAAGTCAGTGTAGTAATTGCGGCTCTTCATCCGGCCGTCGCAGCCTGCCATCACGAAGAATTGCTTAATCGCCCCGCTCTGGACCGCCTCTACCACCTGATCGGCCACATTCATAACCGCCGCATGGGCGAATCCGCCGACAATCTCTCCAGTCTCAATCTCGGTCGGAGCTTCACAGCCCTTGGCCTGCGCAATAATCGCGGAGAAATCCTTCACTCCATTAGCATCTGCCGGAATATGCTGCACTCCCGGGAAGCCGGTGTTGCCTGTTGTATATAACCGGTCTATATAGCTGTCCTTAGGTGGCACGATGCAGTTCGTAGTCATCAGAACCGGACCGTTGAAGCTGGCAAATTCCTCATTCTGCTTCCACCAGGCGTTGCCGTAGTTGCCTACAAAGTGGCTATACTTCTTGAAGGCCGGATAATAGTGGGCCGGCAGCATCTCACTGTGCGTATACACATCCACTCCAGTTCCCTCTGTCTGCTTCAGCAGCTCTTCCATATCCTTCAGGTCATGTCCGCTGATCAGAATCCCCGGATTCTGTCCTACGCCGATGTTCACTTTGGTGATTTCCGGGTTGCCGTAAGTGGTTGTATTAGCCTGGTCAAGCAATGCCATCACATCCACGCCGAACTTGCCGCACTCCAGCACAAGTGCAGTCAGTTCATCCGCACTCAGGCTGTCATCCAGCACCGATGCCAGACCCTTTTCCATAAAAGCATGGGCACCTTCATCCGCAAATCCCAGCACTGCCGCGTGCTCCATGTAAGCTGCCATTCCCTTCAGCCCATAAGTCAGAAGCTCACGCAGGGAACGCACATCCTCATTCTCCGTCGACAGAACGCCTACCGTCTCCGACTTAGCCAGCAGCTTCTCTTCGGTATCCGCAGTCCAGATCGCGGCATCATGATGCTCCAGAGGTACCGCTGCTCCGGCCTCCTTCAGTCTGCTGCTCCACTGGTCACGCAAGGCAAGCCCCGTTCTTATTCTGGCAATGAATGCTTCCGGGACAAAATTGGCATTGGTTATCGTAGCAAACATACTCTCTATGATGAACTTCTCTGTGACGGCGTCGGTGATGCCAAGCTCCCGGCCTCTCCGTGCAAAGATGGAAATACCTTTCAGTGTGTAGATCAGCAGATCCTGAAGATTGGCAACCTCACTCGTCTTCCCGCATACTCCCTGGATGGTGCAGCCCGTTCCTTTGGCCGCTTCCTGGCATTGAAAACAAAACATACTGCTCATTGCACGTTCACTCCTTTGATTGGATATCGTTACGCAGGGCAGGCATCATTGTCCCGCCTTTACAGTTACTATTTATTGTAGTAGACTTTCGCCATACAATCGGTAACCAATGTTACCGAATAAATTTAAATTTGGAGGAAATCGATGAAGCCGGACCCTGCCGTTCTGCAGTCCTGTCTGCTGTTCCGGGGCAAGTCTGTGGACGAGATTGAAGCACTGCTGCAAAAGATGCTGTACTCCGTATCTTCCTACCAGAAGAACATGCTGATCTTCGCCGAGGGCGACACTGCAGACCGGATCGGTATAATCCTCTCGGGTCGCGTCGAGGTCCAGAAAACCCATCCCACCGGCAGCAGCGTAACTATCGCCCATTTAAATGCCGGACAAACGATCGGGGAAGCCGTACTGTTCCGCAGAGAAAATATAGTCCCGGCTACTGCCACGGCGACAGGCCCCTGCTCAATCCTGTTTATCGGCAAGCAGGAGCTGCTGAGGCTGTTCACCACAGATACAGACATGCTGACCCGCTTCATTGAGAATCTGTCTGAACGGCTGGTGCTGGTGAACCGCAAAATCGAGATGCTGTCCGCAGGCCCGCTGCGGAGGCGGATGATTTACTTTCTGCTGGAGCAGGCGATGCAGCAGGCTTCAGATATCATCTCCCTGCCGTTCAGCCGCAAGGAGTGGGCAGAGCATTTGAATACTGCGCGTCCTTCACTGTCCCGGGAAATGGGCTACTTGCGCGACATCGGCTGGATTGAGTTCAGAGGCAGCCGGATTTCCCTGGTGAACCGTGAAGCTATGAATGACTACATCCGCACCGACAGCGCGGTTACCGGCAAAGAGAAATAACCCTATTCGTTTCATCCCATGGGAGGGTTCAGTTATGCCTGAAGTTAGCGAGCAAGGCATCGGCCTTATGCTGGCCGAGCATAGACAATTTTTTGACAGCGGGGTGACCAAGGAGAAGGCCTTCCGGCTCCGTCAGCTGCAGAAGCTGGGAGACGCCATCCGCAGGCACGAATCCCGGATCATCGAGGCACTGCATCAGGATCTGCGCAAAAGCGAGTTCGAAGCCTACGCCACGGAAATCGGCTTCACGCTGGACAGCATCGGCTATATGATGAAGCATCTCAAGCGGTGGATGAAGCCCGTTAAGGTCCAATCTCCGCTGCATATGTTTCCGGCGAAAAGCCTGATCATCAGTGAGCCTTACGGCACTGTACTCATTATCGGCCCATTCAATTATCCGTTCCAGCTGCTGATAGAGCCGCTAATCGGAGCTATCGCCGCCGGCAACTGTGCGGTTCTGAAGCCATCGGAGAGTACACCCGCCATTTCAGCCGTCATCGAGGACATGATTAAGGAGACATTCGAGCCTGGCTATATCCGGGTAGTCCAAGGCGAGAAGGAAACGACCAATCTGCTGATTCACGCCAAGTTTGACTATATCTTCTTCACCGGCAGTGTGCCTGTCGGCAAAATCGTGATGGAGGCGGCGGCCAAGCAGCTGGTTCCCGTCACCCTGGAGCTGGGCGGCAAAAGCCCGGTCATTGTCGATAAAACGGCCAATCTGGAGACGGCTGCCAAGCGGATCGTGTGGGGGAAGCTAATCAATGTAGGGCAGACCTGCATCGCGCCGGATTACCTGCTGGTCCACAAGGAGGTTGCCGCCAGGCTGATCTCCCTGATGCAGCAATCCATTCGGGCCTTTTACGGAGAGAATCCCCGCAGTAATCCGGATTACGGGCGGATCGTGAATGAACGCCAGCTGCAGAGAATCGCCGGAATGATCGAAAAGGACCGCCCAAAGATTATTACGGGCGGCACCGTCGAGCCGGAGGATCTGTACATTGAGCCTACCTTGCTATATCCGTCTGCTTGGAGTGATGCCGCGATGGAGGATGAAATCTTCGGACCCGTGCTGCCGATTATCGAATTTGGCCGGCTGGAGGAAGCGATCAGCAGCATCAATCAGCATCCAAAGCCGCTGGCCCTCTATCTGTTCACCGAGGACAAGCAGGTGGAGCAGCAGGTACTGGGCAGTGTATCCTTCGGAGGAGGCTGCGTGAATGACACCATCAGCCATGTTGCCAGCTCCCGCCTGCCGTTCGGCGGTGTCGGCAATTCCGGCATCGGCGGATATCACGGCAAGCACAGCTTTGACCTGTTCTCCCATCGCAAGAGCATCGTCAAAAGAAGCTCAAAGGTCGATTTCGGCATTGTGTACCCGCCTTACGGCAATAAGATTAAGCTGGTGCGTAAGCTATTGAAGTAAGCTGGTGCACAGTAAACCTAGGAACACCAAAAAGCGGCTATCCTGATCCGGAATAGCCGCTTTTTGGTATGTTTAAAATCTGCCCATGGATTGAATTCCTGAACTCCCGCCTTATCCTGCCCGTCTGCCCTTTACCCAGTCCGCCACATCCTGCTGCGGGATCGGTTTGCTGATGAAGTAGCCCTGGATTTTGTCACAGCTGGTCCGTTCCAGAAAGGCGAGCTGTTCCGGCGTTTCCACCCCTTCGGCAGTGACGTTCAGCCCCATATCATGCCCGATCGTGACGATGGACCGGGCGAGTGACATGTTGTTAGGGGTATCGATACTGTCGATGAACGACTTGTCGATCTTCAGAGTAGTGATCGGCAGCTGCTTCAAATAACTGAGTGAGGAATAGCCGGTCCCGAAATCATCCAGGGCGATGCCGATCCCCATCTCCTTCAGCGACTCCAGCTTCGTGCTGATTGCTTCAAAGGATTCCATGAAGATGGACTCCGTAATCTCCAGCTCCAGGTATTCCGGGGGCAGGCCGGTCTCCTGCAGAATCCCCAGTACCATATCCGTGAAATCATCCAGCATCAGCTGAATCACTGAAATGTTCACCGAGATATGATAGCCCTCATAGCCCTGTCCATGCAGATCCTTAATGAACTGGCAGGCCGTACGGAGCACCCATTCCCCGATCGGCACAATGAGCCGGCAGTCTTCGGCAATTTTAATGAACGATAGCGGGGAAACAAAACCAAGCACCGGACTGTTCCAGCGGATCAGGGCCTCGAACCCCCAGATTCCGCCTGAAGCGGTATCCACCAGCGGCTGATAGTGCAGTGACAGCTCATGATTGGCGATAGCATTTCGGAGATGCGATTCAATCACCATACGTTCATCAAAATGCTGCTGCATATCCCGTCCATAGATGACATAGGTCCCTTTACCTGCTTCTTTTGCTTTATACATCGCAATGTCCGCATTCTTCAGCAATTCCTCTGCATTGACCCCATTGTCCGGATATTGGGCAATTCCGATACTTGTGGAAATATGTACAATGCTGTCGTCAAGCTGGAACGGCTCCTTAAAACCCTGCACCAGGGAATTCGCGTAGGCAGTCACTTCTTCAAAGCCCTCGCTGTCCTCGAACAGAATGACGAATTCATCACCGCCAAACCGGAAATGCCTGCTGCGGCTATCTGACAGTTCCAGCAGCCGCTCACCGACCTTCACCAGCAATTCATCCCCAAAGGTATGTCCCATCGTATCATTGATATATTTGAAATTATCGATGTCGAGGAAGAACAGCGCCGCGTGCCCGCCCGAATGATCCTTGATAAACTGCTCCAGCGCTTCAGTCAGGGACAGGCGGTTCGGCAAACCGCTGAGCACATCGTTATAGGCCAGCTGCCGGTACTTCTCTTCACTGGTCTCCAGCAGCTCCTGGTTCTCCACCACTTTGTTGTACTGCTCCATCAGCTCATCCTGCAGTGCCGTAAGCTCCTCGTAGGTGGACTCCAGCTCCTGATAGCTCATCTGCAGCTTGCTCTCGTATGCTTTGCGGTCCGTAACATCAACCATGGAGCCGGCAAAACGGACAAAGCGGCCGCTGGTGTTGCGCAGTACCTTGCCCCGGGCCTGGAACCACTTATATTCCCCCGATTTGCTCCGCATCCGGAATTCACTGTAATAATAAGAGGTTCGGCCCTCCAGATGCTGGGTGCGCTGGCGGTTCTCCTGGTCTGCATCCTCAGGATGGATGAGATCTCTCCATCCGCCATGACCTTCACCTACTTCATCCCGTTCATATCCGAGCAGCTCATACCAGCTGTCAGAGAAATAGTAGACCATGGTCGACATATCGACATCCCAGATTACCGCATCCGAGGCATAGGTCGCCAGATCGAAGCGTTCGTTGCTTTTCTCCAGATTATTGCGGATCCGCTTCACAAGCTGTACGTAAAACAACAGGATTAAAATAAAAGCCAGCAAGACCGCAAATGCAGCAATGATACTGAGCACCAGCTCCTTATAAGTCTCATAGAAGGAAAATGGCTTGTTAATGACCTCGCTGCCCTCCGGCAGCTTTTTCAGGGACACATGGAACCGCTGCAGTTCGTTGTAATCAAAAACATTGCGGACGCTGCTGTTGTTGACTACCGGGATATTGTCCGGGCGCTCACCCTGCAGAATCCGCACGGCCAGGCCGGCTGCCGTCTGCCCCTGGATGATTCCGCTGATCAGACTTCCGCCAAAGGCTCCATGATTCAAGCCGAAATCATAGATATGGTACACCGGAACACTGCTGCTTTTGCCCAGCTCACTTGAGAACCGGTCAAATTCAGCCGTTCTTCCGGTCGAGTCACTAAAGTATGTAGTCATAAGCACAATGCTGTCTGATGGAAGGGCCGAGACTTGATCTATAATCTGTTCTCTGGAGAGGCGATTCATCGGATGTAGCTGCAGCTCCGGATGAAGTGACGAAATCTGCTCCATCACCATTTGGCCGGTGGAGAGTCCGCTTTCCGTATTGTCATATAAGACATATACTTTACGGAGAGACGGATTGATTTCCAGCGCCATTTGAACCGTATGGGCAGGGTTAATCTTTTCGATGACACCGGTAATGTTATTCAAATCATGCAAACCTTCCACACCCAGCTCGTTAATGCCGCTGAATATGACCGGTGCGTTATCCAGAATTTCTTGGCGGTATTTGATGGCGAAGTTCAGTGCAGCATCATCCGTCGTAATAATGGCATCAATATGCATGGATTGATACTTGAGCTTGATCGTCTGATAGAACTGCTTGAGGTTGTCATTGCCGGGGTAACGTTTCCAATCCATGTACTCATTGTAGATCACAGGCTGCGCGGCTGCGCTCTTAAGCGTTTCTTCAATGCCGGCCCCCTGATCGTCTGTCCAGGCAAACCCTTTATGATAGGAATGCAGTACAAGCACATTCTTAGGCGGCAGTTCCTCTGCACCGGCAGACGCCGGCTGATAAAGGAACCCGTACAGCATAAGAAATAACAGGAAGCCCTTGAATACCTTGAGATGAGTTTTTCTTAAGCCCATAAGTACACTCCCATTCATCGATCCCAAAGTTAAAAACGGAAGATTTCGACAATAATTAATTCGTTGAAACCCTTTTTCCATCCTCTTTTGCTTGAAAAAAGCGTTAACATTCTCTGTGACTGGGCTATGCTACCTATTAATAGGACTGTCTGCTTTAATTATATGGGCAAACGCTGATTTTTGAAATCATTAATAGGATGAATAAGGCCAGTCCTGGATAGACACTGCGCCGGTATTCACATTAGAATTAATTTTGTTAAGAATCCCCTTAGGGACAGGAGGCTAACATTATGCCTACAATTAAAGATGTAGCACTAAAGGCAGGCGTTTCGGTTACCACCGTATCCCGGGTGCTCAACAACAGGGGGTATCTAAGCGAGGAACTGAAGAAGAAGGTTCTGCTGGCGATGGATGAACTGAACTACCGGCCTAATGAGCTGGCCCGTTCACTCAGCCGTTCAAGGTCCAATATTATCGGACTGGTCATCCCCCATGTCTCGCATCCCTTCTTCGGTGAACTTACGGGCTATATTGAGGAGCATGCCTACCGTAACGGCTGCAAGCTTCTGCTCTGTAATTCCTGGCAGGATAAACACAAAGAACTGGAATATATCGATATGCTGCGATCCAGCCGGGTGGACGGGATTATTATGGGCAGCCATACGCTGGAGGTGGAGGCTTACCAGCAGATGAACCTGCCCCTGGTCACCTTTGACCGGCAGATTTCACCCGATATTCCTTATGTGTGTTCAGATAATTACCTTGGCGGCCAATTGGCTACGACATTATTAATTGAAAAAGGCTGCCGAAATATCGCCCATATCGGCGGGAATCCCGGCTTGAATATATTATCAGGGCTCCGTGCGGAGGCTTTTGCCGATACCGCAGCCGCACATCATGTCCAGCATACTTTGCTGCATACAGATGATAACAGCTTTGATGTGGCCGCGTATGAGCGGCTGCTTGCGCAATTGTTCCGTGAACAGCCCGGCATTGACGGGATCTTTGCCGGCAGCGATATGATCGCCGCCTATGCCCTTAAGGCCTGCATGGAGCGCAGCAGACAGGTTCCCGGGGATGTGCGGATTGTCGGCTATGACGGCATTGCGCTGCGCAATATGCTCGGACTTCCGCTCAGCACGATCCGCCAGCCGATAGAAGCGATGGGCAAGCTGGCCGTGGAGTTAATTATCCGGCAAGTGCATGGAGAGAGCGTCTCCGCCGAGTACATACTGCCTGTTGAACTGGAAGAAGGCGCTACGACATAATAACTGCCTGGCCGGTTATATTAGAAGCAGCTGTGTCCATCCACCACGCTAGAGCCTGCTTCGACAAAATATGAGCTTTAGTCGTCTACTAAGCAACCACTCCGTCCTGCAGGTGATATCTGGCCTCTCCCCTGCCCAGCTTGAGTTTGTGTTCCGGATGGAAACTGGCGAAACAGTTACCCTGCATTGGCTGATTGACGATTATCTGAACCATATGAAGCATCATCTGGGACAGATTTTTCCTGATACGGAGTTATAAGCAGTGCTCTTATACATCTAAATCATGCTAGATAACAGCAAAGCCGCGGCTTCTCCCTTAAGGAGAATCGCGGCTTTAGGTTTATTGTGTAACAGCTCCGTTATTTCCTGAGCAGCTCCAGGAGCCTCTCCAGGGTCAGCTCTGAGGTTGAAGACAGCACGAGATCAGCTTCGGCCAGCAGCTCCGCGCTGCCGATGCCTACGGCTGTCATGCCGGCAGCCTTGATGGCGGCTGCCCCCGCCGATGCATCCTCCACACCAATGCAATTGCCTGGTGTTACTCCAAGCAACTCCGCTGCAGTCAGGAAGATTTCCGGGTCGGGCTTGCCCCTGTGCAGCCCGGCCGGATCGGCTATCGCCTGAAACCGGCGGGCAATGCCAAGCCGCTCCAGAATCAGCGGAGCATTCAGGCTGGCCGAGGCCAGTCCTGCATCAATGCCCCGCTGCTCCAGGGAATCCAGCAGCTCCGGGATACCCGGCAGCAGATGTTCTGGCGTGATGCTGCCGATCATCTGCTTGTAGTGATCGTTCTTCTTCTCTGCCAGCCGAAGCCGCTCTGCTTCAGTTAACTTAAGACCGCTGCCCTCCAGCACAATATCCAGCGATTCCATGCGGCTGCCCCCCTTCAGCCGTTCATTCTTCTCACGGCTGAAGGGGATTCCCAGCTCATCGGCCAAAGCTTGCCAGGCCTGGTAGTGAAACTCTGCCGAGTCCGTGATCACGCCGTCCAGATCGAAGATTACTGCTTCAAGCTGCCGGGCAAGCGGGACTCTCACCGGTTCCCGCGGGAGCAGCGTTAAGATCCGGTCTCTGTGTTTGATCTGAAGGCTGGTGCCTTCCAGCAGTGTATAGACGGCTGCCCCGCTGTCCACGCAGATGTCCAGCAGCTGGCCGCGGACCGTAATCTTGAAGCGGTAACCTTCCCACTGCTCCGGCAGCGCCGGAGCAAAGCACAGCATCCCATCATACTGCCTCAATCCGCCGAACCCGTTCACAATGGACATCCAGGAACCAGCCATGGCGGCCATATGCAGCCCATCCTTGGCATTGCGGTTAATGTCATCCAGATCCATCCGTACGGTGCGGTCAAAGTAGGCATATGCCCCGGCCAAATCGCCGATTTCTGCTGAGACGATGCTGTGAATGCAGGGCGACAAGGAGGAGTCATGTGTCGTCAGCGGCTCGTAATACTTATAATTGCGGATTTTATCAGCCAGGCTGAACTTGTCTCCAAGCAGGAACATCGCCATTATCAGATCCGCCTGCTTGAGCACCTGGTGGCGGTAGATCACCAGCGGATGATAATTCAGCAGCAGAGGGTACTTATCAGCAGGCGTATTCTCGAAATCCCACTTCCGCTTCGTCAGGAACGTATCATCCTGTGCATAGATGCCCAGTTCCTCGTCAAACGGAATAAACATCTTGCCGGCAGCTTCCTTCCAGCTCTCCGCCTCTTCCATGGACAGGCCAATTGCCTGCCGGAGCCGCTCGTAATCCTCCCGATAGTGCTGCTCCAGCAGCCGGGCGGTCTCATAGGCATAGAGGAACTGGTCCTGGACCATCAGATTGGTGTAGGCATTATTATTTACAATTGCCGTGTATTCGTCAGGCCCGGTTACAGCATCGATACAGAAGGCTCCACCCCGCGCCGGATTGAAATGCCCAAGATCCAGCCAGAAGCGCGAGGTTTCAAAAAGAATCTCCGCCCCTTTTCGGACCAGAAAATCAAGGTCTCCCGTCGCCTGCACATATTGCTTGAGCCCATAGGCGATATCTGCGTTGATATGTGCCTGAGCTGTACCCGCCGGAAAATAGGCAGAATTCTCTTCGCCGTCTATCGTACGCCAGGGATACAGTGCCCCCTTCTGCGACATCACGGCGGCCCGTTGCCGTGCTTTGCCGAGTGTGGCATAACGGAATTCCAGGAGCGCCCGGCTGACAGCCGGCTGTGTGTAAGTAAAGAACGGCAGCATGTACATTTCCGTATCCCAGAAGTAGTGGCCTTCGTACCCTTCGCCGGTCAGTCCCTTGGCGGCAATGTTGGTTACACCATCCCTGCCGGCGGACTGCAGCAGCTGAAACATATTGAAGCGGATGCCCTGCTGCAGTGCGGGATCGCCCTTGATTTCTACATCGGTATGTCCCCAGAACTGGTCGAGATACGCCTGCTGTTCATCCGCCAAGCCGTTGAAACCATAGGTTTCCGCCATGCGGAGCACCTTATTACTCCGGCTCTTCAGCTCCTCTTCAGAGTAATCCTTCGAGGTGTGGTACGTGATATATTTGGTCAATGTCACGGTTTCCCCGCTCTGCACGGCAGCTCCGTAACTGACCCAGATCCGCTGGCCGGTCAGCTGCCGGCTCAGCTCACGGCCGGACTCCGCCTGCAGCCCATGGCTTACAGCCGTCAGCAGGGCAAACCGGGTATGCCGCGTCCGCTGCCGCATCCAGAGGATGTCCGCCGCTTCATCATATCCGGCATCTTCCAGCAGCAGGCTGGGTTCGGCACTGCCCGATCCGAGCCGCGGGTCATCGCTGGCCTCGGTGCGGTTAATCTGCCCGTCCAGCGCAGAGACAAACTGCAGCATGCCGGAGAAATTCAGCGCCGTCACCTTGTATTCGATCGCAGCCAGGTGCTTGTGCTGCAGGGATACCATCCGCCGGATCATAAGCAGCAGGCGGTGTCCCGCCGGCGATTCCCATTCCACCTCGCGGTGCAGGATGCCGCTCTTCATATCCAGCCACCGCCGGTAGCGGTGCACGATCCCGCTGTCCAGCCGGAAGGTATGCCCTTCAATACTCAGCTCTATGATCCGCGCATCGGTCACATTCAGCATCGACTGGTTCCGCGCCGGGAGCCCGAAGGCTCCCTCAGGATACACAATCGGTTCAGAGTCATAGAAGCCGTTCAGGTAGTTCCCGGCAACCGAGGTGCCGGCCGTTCCATGGTAGCCTTCCTCGAAGTTGCCGCGCATGCCGATATAACCGTTGCCGAGCGCAAACACACTCTCGCTCCGCTGATTGTTCTCATCCTCAAAGGCATCCTCGCCAAGACTCCACTCCCGGTAAGGGTACAACGCCGGCGGATGCTCATATGGCTTCATCTTCATGGTAGTCATTCTCCTCCATTCGCTGCTAACCTTTCACGGATCCGCCCATCAGCCCTCTGACGAAATACTTTTGCAGCAGGAAGAAAATCGCCAGCGGCATCAGCATTGAGATGAATGCAGCGGAAGTCAGCAGATGCCAGTCATTGCCCCGTGAGCCGACCAGATCCGCAATCTTCATCGACATGACCTGAACAGAAGGCTGGTTGCCGATAAAGATCAGTGACACCAGATAATCATTCCATACCCAGAGGAACTGGAAGATGCCGATGGAGGCCAGTGCAGGCACGGACAGCGGCAGAATCAGTCTGCTGAATATCGTGAAGTGGCTTGCCCCGTCGATAAACGCCGACTCGAACAGGTCCTTGGGCAGCTGGCTGATAAAGTTATACATAAAATAGGTAACCAGCGGCAGGCCGAAGGCCGTATGCGCCAGCCAGATACCGAGATAGCTGCCGTTCAACCCGAGCTCCGTATAATCCTTCATCACCGGAATCAGTGCAACATGAAT
>CAKMKL010000243.1 GCA_927443375.1 uncultured Paenibacillus sp.
CGACAATCGCACCAGCATTATGAAGGGCCCGGAAGGCTAGTTTCGCCTCTTCTGTAATCTCACGGGGATGATTAATATGTGCCATTACATATATCCGTCTATCTTCGGTAGAATAAGTCCGGATCAGTTCCAGCAGTTCATTGTCCCCGGAAATGCGCATTGGATTAAAAACGGGGATCTTGGAGCCTAGCCGGATAATTTTAACATGATCTATAGCCCTTAATTTCTCAATGATTGACCGAAGTTTGGGGGTGGAGAGAATTAAACTGTCTCCCCCTGTAAGAAGAACGTTGTTAATCTCCGGATGGCTTGCAATATAATCCAGACCCAGTGAGACATCAGACTGGGCCTCTTTGACATCATTACGGAACAATCGTTTACGGAAGCAATATCTGCAGTAAGCCCCGCAAACTTCGGATACGATTAGAAGTGCTGTGGTTTTGTATTTATGCTGGCATCCCGGCACAACATAGTTTGTATCCTCATCAGAAGCATCCCACCGGCCATATTCCATAAGTTCACCCTCACCCGGGATCACAAGCTTGCGAATTGGATCTTCCGGATCATCCCAATCAATCAGCGAAAGATAATAATCATTCACACGGAATACAAATTTGTCTGTTACTGCTTTGATTTTTACTTTCTCAGACTCAGAGAGCATCTCGACCTTGTTAATATCAGTTATGTATCTTACCTTTTGCACATAAATCTCTCCTTTGGTCTCATAGTGTGAGAAAAAAGGGAGCCTTGGTGTCAAAAGCCAAACAGCTGCCAGCAGGGTCAAAACAGCACAAAAAGAGACCCTAAGCAAGGGTCTCTGTGATGTAAAATATCAAAAAAGCAGACCCATCCACTACTGACGAGGTTAGCTGACGGACTCGGGTAAGATGGTACCCTACACTCTAATTTGAATGATTCGCCCCAATTGACTGGTTCCCCCGCTTTCCAGCTCTAAAATCTGGAAATTAAGCGTAGGTAAAGTATACCCATGATGCTTTGAAAAGTCAAAAAAAACTTGAAATTCTTAAATGCTTGTCCATGTAGAGCTTTTTGAAAAATTATTTTTTTTTTATTGTTACTTCATCCGGCAGGGGATTGGGAAATTATCCAATGCTGAATACAAGCTGTGAAGAGATGGCAGAAACCTTGTTGTCTCAAGGGATAAAGGGTTTTTCAAGACAGGATATGGAACGCCGTTTCAGCTTGCTGTTTTTACTTCCGACCATTGCCGATTCCCCCTAAATGCAAGCGGTATCATTACATGGAATGTTATCTGCCGTGCTTGACGTATTCGGAAAGCCTTTGTTATGGTTTTTATAGACAAAAGCAAACGAAACAGAATTTTTGTAGAACTTCGTCCCTGTTTTGCGTAAGATATTCTAACCCAACCCAACTAAAAACTGAGGGAGATGATTGATTTTGATCAAAGGAATCATATTTGATTTTGATGGAACGATTATCGACACCGAAACTGCTTGGTACACTGCATTTAGTGAGGCTTATGAAGAGCATGGAGTAGAACTGACGCTTGAACAGTATTCCACCTGTATAGGAACCAGTTTGAATACCTTTAATCCTTACGAATATCTTATCACGGATTTGAAGCTTCCGATCGACAAGGAGGATTTCAGAAGAGCCGTACAGCATAGGCATAGTAAACTTATGGAGCTCGAGACGATACGTCCGGGAATCCAGCATTATCTGGATTCTGCGAGAGAAGCAGGGCTGCGGATGGGTGTGGCTTCAAGCTCATCCATGGAATGGGTGGAGAAATATCTGGATCAATTGGGAATCCGTGATTATTTCGAGTGTATACGTACTTCGGACCATGTGGAAAATGTGAAACCGGACCCTGAGCTCTACAACCAGGCTTTAAGTTGTCTGGGAATTAGGCCTAATGAGGCTGTTGCCATTGAAGATTCACCGAACGGTTCAAGGGCAGCCGCGGCCGCGGGGATGAACTGTGTTGTGATCCCTAATGATATTACAAGCTTCCTGGAGTTTGAACCCTCGCATCACATCATAGAAAGCCTGAGTCACCTCGATTTTGACCATGTTATTACCCGTCGCTGCTTCCAGAAAATTAGCTAACGGAACGCTGAAACTGAAACGAATCTTAATAAAAGGGGGACGCCTTATTGAGAGCAGTGCATTTTGGCGCTGGGAATATTGGCAGAGGGTTTATTGGTCCAATGCTGTCGAATTCAGGCTACAAGGTTTGTTTTGTCGGACGGAATAAGAAACAAATCACTCAACTGCAGAAGCTAGGTCAATATCAAGTGATTTTGGCCAATGAGGACCGGGACAGTTTTATAGTGAGTAATGTAACGGCGATTCATATAGGGGAAGCTGATGATGTGGCAAAAGCTATAGCTGAAGCTGAAATTGTAACAACGGCAGTGGGAATATCGGCACTCAAGGATATCGCCAGTTCAATTGCCAGGGGAATAGAGCTCAGACTTAAAAGCGATAATCCTAAACCGCTTCATGTGTATGCTTGCGAGAATGGGATTAAGAGCAGCAAGAGATTAAAGGAATCAGTATATTCTCATCTGAAGCACTCCTTCAGAGAAAAGGCAGACCACTGCATATCTTTTCCAAATGTTATGGTGGATCGGATAGTGCCAGTGCAAAAAAATAAGGATTCGCTTGAAATCCTTGTTGAGCCTTACAAAGAATGGGTTATTTCCCGCAGTGAAATAATGAGTGGATATAACGAAATCGAAGGTGCTCACTATGTCAATTCTTTAGACCCATACCTTGAGCGAAAGCTATACACCGTAAATACAGGGCACTGCTGCGCAGCTTATTTCGGCTATCTGGAGGGATATAGCAGTATTCAGGAGGCGATGTCCGATCCTGGAATCAGATCCCGTGTACGAGGCGTTCTTCAAGAAACCGGGGCATTACTTGTACATTTATATGGGTTTGATCCTGCAGCTCATCATAAATATATAAACAAAATGATGAAAAGGTTCGAGAATCCCCATTTTAATGATTCCATCACCAGGGTTGCACGTTCCCCGCTACGAAAACTTTCTCCCACTGAACGGTTAATTCAGCCTGCAATGCTCGCCTTTAAATTTGGATTAGAAGTTAATTATCTTGTTCGCGCTATCGCCTCAGCACTGTTTTTTGACTACAGAAATGATGAAGAGGCTCAGCAGCTTCAGGAAGCAATCCGGAAATTCGGACTCAGTGAAGTTATTTCTACGATGTTGTTGATACCGGCAGATCATCCGCTTCATGGACAAATCATAGGAGAATATCATAAAATCCGCTTGCAAAATCCTCATATGACCGCAAGCAGCTTTGAATCCATGATTAATAGTCTTCGTCTATAAATTCTGATAACAACGTCCCTCTCTATATTTATATTGAGAGGGGCATAGTTTTGCAGAAAAGTGATGGATGATGTTGAATATTATTGACGCCTATACTGCACTTCTGCATATTCCTATGCATACACTGAAAAAAAGCCCAGGAGATGATACTGTTGTCTGATATTCAAAACCTTTGCAGCAGCTTTGCAGGTATTCTTGGCGGTGAAATGTCAGTGAAGCACGGAGCGTGCATTGTTGAAAAGAATCGTCACCACATTCCAGTAACCATTGCGGGTAGACCATCAGGAAGAGTTATGCATTCCATATGGTCCTTTGAAAGTATTGATCCCTCAGGGAAAGCTTTAGTATTAGGGGAAACCGCCTTACTGGAAGAAGAAGTTATTGAATTCACATCCACACTACAAAAGTATGGTATTGTAGTCAGCGGGTTACATAACCACTGGTTAATGGATCGTCCGCCGCTTCTGTATGCCCATTATTATTTCATTGGAGATCCATTAAGTTTTGCTGCCGGTGTTGCTGAGGCCTATCAACATCTGAAGTAATTTGCCGGGTTGCCCTTATTCTTCGCTGGTTATAATAAAAGACCTTAGTCCCATATAGTTTGTTTATAATTGTCCTTTTTTTACTACATATGGTCCCGTACCCGGTATGGAGTGCTGATGATCCGCCGGAGGGTTCAGCACCGGAATACCGCCCATCGCCTGTGGTTTCGGAACGTATTCGAAATTCCCCGTACCATCAGGCAGCGGGCCGTTAGCCCAAGCTCCCATGCTACTCTCCTCACCAGCCGAGAAATTCATGAATTGACGTGTCGCCGGTTCCACTGTTAACTCGCGCGGGAATGAAGCTGGAGCGATTGGACCATCGATCGCTTCTATTTCCTCGATGGCTGCCAGCCACTGGTTCTGGTGCATAATATCCCGGGAGTTCATGAAATGTAACATTTCACGGATACAATTGCATGCTGGGGATTCATCCCGCCCAGAACGGAAGCGACCAGCGGATCCTTGGCTGCTTCGTCTACCTGATCAACAGGCGCCCCATTCAGAAGCTGGGCAATCATTGTACACAACATTTCAACGTATTTCACCGAACTGTCCGCCAAGCACTTCCTGCAGTTTTCTTGCGTATACCGGAACGTCCATGTGAACATTCACTAAATCTTGTCATAGATAGTATGGAATTCATCTAATTGGACTGTTAATATAATATTTACGTCAAAATAAAAGAAGGTCCTGGTAATGAGTCAACATTCGATCCGCAGGCTGCTGGATACTTGGTTTGATTTCAAGTTTCGTCTTTTGGCAGGCGGTATTGCAGTAGGCGTACTATCCGGTACGGTGGTTGTCCTGTTTCGTTTTGTTTTAGAAGAAGCGCTTAAGCAGTCCTTAGTATTTTACCAGTATCAGAAAAATCACATGTGGTTTGTACCCTTATGGCTGGCGGTTTTGGTTATAGCAGGATGGGGTACGGGAATGCTTGTGAAGAAGCAGCCCGGTATTTCGGGAAGCGGCATCCCCCAGGTCAAAGCTGTTCTGCAGAACCGGCTGGAACTGACCTGGTGGAAAGCGGTAAGTGCCAAGTTTGTCGGGGGGGCCGTGAGTATCGGAGCCGGATTATCCTTGGGCCGGGAAGGCCCTTCGATTCAAATCGGGGCTCTGGTAGCGGAGGGGTTCAGCCGATTATTACGTAAATCGAAGACAGAAACGCAGATCCTTATTACCTGCGGAGCAAGTGCGGGACTGTCGGCAGCCTTCAATGCACCAATTGCAGGCGTTATTTTCGCCTTGGAAGAAGTGCACATGAATTTTTCACCACTCATTATGATCTCTGCTTTGACCTCGTCGCTTGTCGCCGATTTTGTCTCGAAGGAGTTTTTTGGACTCACCCCGGTATTTAACTTTTCCGGGATTGGTACGCTACCGCTGTTACATTACTATCATTTGGTTTTACTGGGTATTTTAGTTGGTGTTTCAGGTATTCTGTTTAATAAAGGCCTGTATTTCTTTCAGGATTTGTATCAAAAAATAAGTTGGATTCCTTCGCAGGCCCGGCCGATCGTACCATTTATTCTGGCTGGGGTTCTAGGCTTAACGCTCCCTTCCGTTTTGGGAGGAGGAAATGGTTTGGTCAATCAATTGGTTTCAAGTCCTTATTCCTTTAGGTTTTTACTCCTTCTCCTTGCAGTGAAATTCCTGTTTACTATGGTCAGTTACGGCTCATCCGCACCCGGGGGGATCTTCCTGCCGATGCTGGTCATTGGCGGATTGATTGGAACCCTTTATTGCCAAATTGCAAATGGCTTGATGGGAGGGACTCCTCTGGATGAGTCCTATTTTTTGATCGTTGCCATGGCCGGGTTTCTGACGGCGAGCTTGAAGGCTCCTATTACGGGTATCATCCTGATTACAGAAATGACAGGCTCCTTTACGAACCTGCTGCCAATCGGGATTGTTTGTCTCGCAGCTTACATGACGGCCGAAGCCTTCCGCTCCTTGCCTGTTTATGAAGTGCTGCTTGAACGATTTCTAAACGGAAAGAATACCGTTAGTAAAACAGATTCTGCTAAACTTATTCTTGAGATTCCGGTCCATCAAGGCTCTATGCTGGATGGAATAAGCATCGGAGCATTTCAATGGCCGGCGCACTGCCTGATCGTGTCCGTTAAACGGGGGGCGGAAGAAATTATCCCTTCAGGGGGGTTGGTCATACACGCAGGGGATTCATTGGTGATTCTTACAAGTGACAAACAGTCTCCGATTGTTCTCGAGAAGGTGAGACAGGTCGCCCATGTTAGTTCATTAGCGTAGCTTCGGTTAAGGATATAATAGCAGCTGCTTATCGGGCAGCTGCTATTATAGTACTTACTTATTATTATTCAGTTCACGAATCAGCTCTTTCATTTCGGCGATTTCTCTCCGCTGGGATTCAATAATTCCGTCCGCGATTTTCCTTACTCTGGGGTCAGAAATATTCGCCCGTTCGCTTGTCAGAATAGCGATCGAATGATGGGGGATCATCGCTTTCATCCAGGCAACGTCACCTACGGTGGCTTGGCTACGAACGAGCCAAAGCGACAGTGCAAAAACAACAACACCGGCTGCGAGGATCACGGAATTGATTATCCGCTTCGGATACATCTTCCACATAAAGAGGAGCATGACGATAGTCATGGCAGAGCCCATTATCAAGGCCATGTACATACGGGTTTGGCTATTATAGATGTGATCAATTTGGAACACATTAAGATACATGAGGCCGTACATAATCATTGTAGAAACCGCAATCATGACACCGAATTTCGCATACATTTTCATCTGTACTCCTCCTTAAATAGATATCTTATAAACTCTTGCTTCGTAAGGCTCAAGGATCAGAGAAGACCGTTTCATCCCTTTCCGGGTTTCATAATTGGAGATAAGAAGTTCTTTAACGGCTGCTCCAAGTTCTTTTGGCCATGTAAAGACGGCCTGCTCGTCGGAGAAATTCAGGAGAATGAGCATCTGTTCCTTATCTAGCGTTCGGGTATAGGCATAGATGTCCGGATCGATCGGCTGCAGAAGCCGGTATTCACCATACAGAAGCGCCTTGCTGTTTTTGCGCAGCATGATCATTCTTTTGTAATAGTGAAAGATCGAATCAGGATTCTGTCTCTCTTGCTCTACATTAATCTCCAGATAATTGGGATTCACTTTAATCCATGGCACTCCGGTGGTGAATCCGGCATTTTCCGATGCGTTCCACTGCATAGGTGTTCTGGCATTGTCCCGGCTCTTGGTCCAAATTGCCTTCAGAATCTCGTGGTCGGAGAGACCCTTCACCTTAGCTTGTTCATAATAATTGAGGGTTTCGACATCCCGGTAATCCGCGATAGAAGGGAAATGAGCATTGGTCATGCCGATCTCCTCACCTTGGAAAATGTAAGGTGTTCCTTCGAGCGTAAGCATAAAGGTGGCCAGCATTTTGGCGGATGCGGTCCGGTATTGCCTATCATTACCGAAACGCGAGACGGGTCTGGGCTGATCATGGTTGCCTAAATAATTGGCGTTCCAGCCTTTTCCATGAAGTGTAGTCTGCCAGCGACTCATGATCTTTTTCAATTCGGGTACCGTCCATGATCTTGACTGCCATTTCCCTGTACCCGGTGCTGCCGCATCCAAGCACATATGTTCAAATTGAAAGACCATATTCAGTTCGTGGCGGCCGTCCCCAACGTATTCCAAAGCCTGCTCGGGACCAAGACCCGATGTTTCCCCAACGGTCATAATGTTATAGTCCATGAGCACTTCTTCATTAAGCCTCTTCAGCATTACATGGACTTTCTCCAGATTGGAGAAGAGCTGATAGGCTTGGACTACTGTTAAATGCTGCGGGTTATCCGCATCGGGTAGCCCTTTGGCTTTGACAATATGGGCGATGGCGTCAAACCGGAACCCGTCCACCCCTTTTTCCAGCCACCAACGAATCATCTGGTACAGCGATTCAACCACCTGAGCGTTTCGCCAGTTCAAGTCCGGCTGATGTTTAGAGTAGAGATGCATGTAATATTCATCGGTCGTCTGGTCGTACTCCCAGACCGATCCGCTGAAATAAGACTCCCAGTTGTTTGGAAACAGCCCGTTCTTGCCTTCTCTCCAGATATAGTAATCCCGTTTCAGATTATCCTTGGAGCTTCGCGATTCTTTGAACCAGGGATGCTGGTCCGATGAATGGTTAAGGACCATATCCATCATAATTTTGAGTCCCCTTGCATGTGCTTCGCACAGCAGTTCATCGAAATCGGCCATTGTTCCGAACGCCGGGTTGATTGCATAATAATCGCTGATGTCGTATCCGTTGTCCGCTCCTGGCGATTCATATATAGGACAGAGCCACAAAACATCTACTCCGAGTTCCTTCAAGTAATCAAGCTTGGAGATGACTCCCCGGAGGTCGCCTTTTCCATCGCCGTTTGAATCCATAAAGCTAGCTGGATAAATTTCGTAGACGACGCACTCTTTCCACCATTTCTCCTTCGTTACTGTAGCTGTCATAACAATCACTCCTTTCGAGACTGGAGGTTGTGCGGATTATCCGTTGCCGCCCTGGAAGGAAGGGTACTTCGTCATCCCGCCGTCCGCAAAAATAGTAACTCCCGTTACATAGCTGGATTCATCCGAAGACAGCCACGCGGCCACAGCCGCGATTTCATCAGGCTTACCGATGTAGCCGAGCGGTACCATTTTTTCCAAAGCTGCCCTTGCATCCGGGTCCGCAAGTTTGACCGCATTGATTGGTGTTTCAATGGCTCCAGGAGCAATATTATTGATGCGTATTCCTTTAGGGGCGAATTCCAGCGCCAGCGTTTCCATCATGAGCTTGATTCCTCCTTTGCTGGTAGCGTAGTGAACAAAATGGGGCCACGGAATTTGTTCATGAACACTGGAGATATTGATAATTTTTCCTTTTATGCCGTGATTCAGCATATATCCGATCGATTCCCGGCATCCCAGGAAAGCCCCTGTCAGATTCACATCAAGCACTCTTCTCCAGTTCTCCAGCGTCATGTCCTCCGAAGGAACTTCGTTCTCGATCCCTGCGTTGTTGATCATAATATCGACTGACCCGAAGGAGTCGTGGGCCAGACAAATCAGTTCTTGTATATCTGTTTCCTTGGACACATCGCCTTTCAGGCTGACTGCGTGACCGCCATATTCAGTGATTTCCTGAATAAGTGATTCCACACTTTCTTCTTTACTAAAGTAGTTAATGACAACATTCGCTTTTTCGCGGCCAAATCTTTGGGCTATCGCCCGGCCCAGACCGGTAGACGCTCCGGTAATGACAACGGTGCGGCCTTCTAACTCTTTGTACATCTGTTCTCCTCCTTTCAAGTCTGTTGATATTGATTAACAAAGGTAGTGCTTGTTTATAAATTAGTAAGCTTGCCAACCATATTTTAAACACATGGACCAGAAAGAAAACAGTAGATGGATAAAATGGGAGTATTAGGAGGAGTGAAAAAGAGAGCGATATAAGGGAATATAAAGGGGGGTTGACCAGGATCAAATACAACATAGCCGAATCTAAAAAAGAATATCCATATACTTATCAAGATCAACTCAAGGAGCTATTTCGTATGTCAAAACATCCGTCAGAGAAATTAGCTGTCATCTTTTACCGTGTTAACCGAAATTATCAATATCTCATGGCGCTTCACCTTAGCCCGTATCACATCACGCCGGAGCAGTGGAATGTGTTGAAACATCTGCAGGAGCAGGATGGACATACACAAAAGGATCTAACCTATATGGCTGATAAAGATAAAACGACTGTTACCAGAATTATCGAAAACCTGGTGGAGCGGGGGGCAGTTACCAAAGCGGTTAATTCCGAGGACCGCCGTTCTTACCGGATCTATCTTACGGATACAGGAAAAGAAATTATCCGTCAGGTGCAGCCGATTCCGGACCGATTGAACAGGGAGGTGTGCAGAGGAATACCCGTTGAACAGATTATTCAGTTAAAGCAGACTTTGGATCTTTTGCAGGAGCAGATCATGTTTGAAATTGAGCAATTCAATGGATAGGAGGATGGTCCTTTGGAGAAAAGTGTTATTGTTAAGAAAGTTGTCCTTAGCCAGGAGGCTTTTTATTATCTTCCCATCCAATGCCTGAAGGAAGCTGCCGGTGAGTACAATAGCAGGAGTATTTCACGAATTATAAATGCCTTAAAAGAAAATGGTTATGATACGTTTGGAGATGTTATAGACGCGACTTCTCTGGACTTAATAAATAGTCGGAATTTTGGCCCGAGAGGTCTTGAGATTGTGACATCGCTACTGGATCAAATGTACGAACAACCGGAGTTAATAAGCAAAATTTTGAACGGCGGTATTTCTTGTCGAATAAAATCTGAATAAGCAAACAAGCGCCCCTCCAGCATGTAAGGAAGGGCGCTTGTTGTCTGTATAGCAACATTTTTCATTCTTCAGTCGACTTGACCGGGCTCGGCATGTTCTTGTTCTTATACACCCACATCGCATACTCCAGCGGACGCACCAGTGCTTTGCGGTAAGTACCGCTGTCGCCTGTACGGGCAAATACCTCGCGGGCCGGCTTGGGGTTCACCTCCAGCACAAAGATCCGGCCCTGGCGGTCAATGGCAAGATCGAGCGCCAGCTCGCAGAGTGCCCCGAAGCTCTCCTCCAGGAACGCAGCAGCTTCAAGGCCGAGCTTTTCGGCTGACTTCATCGCTTTGGCAGCTTTCTCTTCGCTGCCC
>CAKMKL010000244.1 GCA_927443375.1 uncultured Paenibacillus sp.
TCTGGTGCATAACGTGGCATTGCATGACTCATACCGTCGCCGGGATTGGATTTGGGTAAAACCGATCAGGCGACCACTACCCTGACACCGGGGGGCACACTAAGGCCACGTCATTCCCGCGCACGCGGGAATCCATTTTGACCTTTAGTACTTGCCTGCTAACTCCGAGCCTCTACACCGTAAAATGGATCCCCGCGCTCGCGAGGATGACGTATCGCGAGGCTATGATGGTATGAGGCGGTTTATAGCCGCTGCTGTTGGTGTTGGTGTTGGTGTTGGTGTTGGTGTCGGTGTTGGCGTCGGTGTCGGTTGCACTTTAGGCACTACAGCCAGAATAACCGTTCCGCCTTCATCTCTGCCTGGAAGATTAATAGTCACCTTCTGATCACCAGAAACCGTATACGTTTTGCCGCTGTATTCATCTTTAACAACTGCAGCTGTGGCAAACGGCACCGGTATACTTACCGTCAATGCATCTTTTCCCGTATTGATTACTGTAACAACATTCACATTAGCATACTGCTTGTTAAAGGCAAGGTATCCCAGATCATCCGAACCGGCCAGCTTCGTGCGCGTGCCTTTGGAGAACACTTTGGAATACTGGGCCCGGATATTCAGCAGCTTCTGATAATGATCATGAAGCCCCTGCTCCGCTGTCAGCTGATCCCAAGGCATATCTCCGCGGTTCTCGCTAAACTCTCCCTTGGACATATCCCCGGCATTGCTGCCGGAACGGCCCAGCTCTTCCCCGTAATAAATGACCGGCTGGCCTTTCGCCGTAATCTGCAGTACTGCCGCGATCATCAGCTTGCCTTGATCTCCGTCCACGTAATCGGAGAGGAAGCCGTTCTCGTCATGGCTGCTCAGGAATTGGGCCATAGTTTTGGTGTTGTCTAATTTCGATTCACGGTCTTGCAGGTATGCATCTACATCTGTGATTTTGCCGTCGGTGAAATTTTTGGCAGCATTCTTGAATCCAAAATCAAGCAAGCTGTCCATTTGGCCGGACTGCAGATTGCCACCGTCACCGTCAATCGTACCGCCAAAGTATTCACCGACCAGTTTGAAGCTTGGGTCGATAGCAGTCAATGCATTCTTGAAGGCTTTCCAGGTCGTGCTCTCCACATGTTTAACGGTGTCTACCCGGAAATAGTCGATCGTATCTCCGCGGTCAGTCCGCGCATTGTCCAGCCAGCCTGTCTGCCAGTCGATAATTTGCTGGCGCACCGCAGGATCCTCTGTCTTGAAATCCGGCAATCCTGCCAGCTCGCCTTTGACCGGATCGGTATCCGCTGAAACATTGTCTGTACGGAGCATGCCGTCAAAGCGCGCTTTATCCTCTGCAGTAACACCTTCATAGCTGTCGCCTGCTTCAAGACCGTAGCCTGCATGATTCAGCACAACGTCAACCATAATTTTGATTCCCTTGTCATGCGCCTTCTCAATCAGTTCCTTGAAGGTTGCCATATCGCCAAGATGCTCATCCAACTGGGTGAAATCTTTGGCCCAGTAGCCATGGTAAGCATACTGTGTGCCGCCGAAATCAATGCCTTTGTTGAAGTCAATGTTGTCAACAACCGGCGTAATCCACAGCGTATTGATACCAAGCTCCTGAAGATAATCCAAATGATCGATCATCCCCTGGAAATCTCCGCCATGATAGGCTTCCAGATGGGTTTTGTCCACATTCGCATTGTTGGACGCATCGCCGTCTGCAAACCGGTCCGTCAATGCAAAATAAATCCGCGCCTCATCCCAGTCGAAGTCGAGCTTAGCACCGGTATACGTTCTGGCCTTAATCTCAACTGTTACTGCACCCGTATGGCTGTTGCCGTACTCGTCAATCAGTGTAACTGGAACCGTTTTGGTTCCTGCCGCTACCGTATCTTTCACGGCAATGGTGTGCTTCATCAGCCCCATATCAAGCTGAACCTTTGCCGGTCCTCCCAGCGCAGTCAAATCCATGTAGCCTGCCTGATATGACACTTCTTCCGCAGAAGCCGCTTTGACCGTCACTACAGCATTTTCATTGGAGGTCAATGCTTGTGGCTGTACTGTTCCTGTAATGGTGACATCGGGATTATGGTAAGTTACTGCCGATTCACCGCCAACCGTGTTTTTCGGGTCCGTCAGCTCTTCGGTAACACCATCCTTGGTAATCAGGAAGGTATACTTGTAGGTCCCTTCTTCCACACCTGTCAGTACATAAGTAAACCATTCGTTTCGGGCATCATAAACCATCGGATATTCGGTGCCGTTAACCTTGATGGCGACTTTTTCAATACCTTCCTGGCTTCCGCTGCGGAACAGCGCATCATCACGGTACATGAAGGTAATTGTACCGTCCTTCATAACCGGACCGCTGATAAACGGTTTAATATCCAGCTCCTTCACCTGGCTGGTCACAATGACCTTGGTGAACGGTTCGCCCACCGTAAGCGGAATAACGCGGTCATCGGGGTAATCCTGTTTTCCGGTGTTCCAGTCTGTGCCTTTGCGGAGCACAAAACCTACACTTGTAGCATTCTGCGCTACTTCAATCAGCACGCTGGCCTTGCCGTCTTTGAAGGTGGTGAAATCAATCTGGTCGTTCTGGGCGCCTGTGTTCCAGACCCAGATATTCCAGTCCGTATAATCCTTGTCATCACGGACATAGGTGAATTCAACATAGCGCTTGTTGTCTACAGCCTCTTTGACTACTTTAACGGTTACAGCTGTGGAAAGCCCGCCGTAAGAAATTGTAATCGTTGCCGTTCCGGCTTTGATTCCTGTAACTACACCTTTACTGTTAACAGCTGCCACATCCGGTTTATCGGAAACATAGACTGCTGCGTTCATAATATTACGTTTGCTGCCGTCATCATATTTGGCATAGACTGCCGTCTGGTGCTTGGTGCCGGTCTGCAGGGAGTAGTCCGTACTATCTGCTTCAAGCGAAGTGAGGACAACCGCAGCCGCATCCATCTTAATAATAACCGCCGTTAACGGCTGTATTTCGATAGAAGAACCCGTCAGCATGAACCCGCTCTGATCTGCAGCCGGGATAGCCGTAACTCCCGCTTCATCGTTATCAGCAAGCACTGTTCCACCGGTCAAATCCTCAGACAGCGAGAGCGTTCTTGCTTCATCGTCTCCGTTAACAAAGACATAATAAATGCCTGTTCCGTCTGTCGATTTGTTCTTGTAACCGATCACCAGATCAGTCGCATTCATTTCCGGCGCCTGGATCAGGGTGACATTGGAATTCACCATGCTCTTGTCGCCCAGACGGAAAGCATCTGTAGACTTTCTGAGCTTGATAAGCCCTGCAGTGTAATCTTTGGTCGTGTTTTGTACCGGGAAGTTCACTTCATCCGTTACTTTCGCCCAATCAAATTTGTTGACAGCATCTGAGGAATCATAAGAATCGTGGATAAAGTAGCCAAAAGACTTGCCGGCGGCATCCTTCAGCTCAGTATATTTCTGCTCGGGTACGCCAGTACCCAGCCATTGCTTAGTACGGCCATATTCTTGCCCCGACTGCAGGAAAGCCGTTCCCTGCGACGTCAGCTCCAGCGTGTTGCCAAGTCTGATCCGCTGCTGGATTTCCAGCTCATTCTCAGGAATTGCCGGATCCTTCTTAATCGACTGCGCAATAACATCATGCAGCGTCAGATTATCATGGGCTTCGATGTACGGCACTACATCACCCGGATCATCGGCAGGAATGTTAGACGGCTGTGCCTTGATATTATTCAGGATGGTGGTAATGGAACGCGCGCCGCCGGTGATGAATCTCGGCTCCCCTTCCGAACCGTAGCCTGATTTCAATTCATTACGGAATTCATCGGAGAACACGCCTACGCTATCCGTTTTGTCCATCCACTGCTGATCGGCACCCTTGCCTGCAAGCGATGGATCGGAAGCTGCACCGCCAAAGGTGACCCAGCCCTCTCCGATAAACAGTGCCTTAGGATTGATCGCCGCAGCAGCATCATAAGCCGCCTGCACCGCATCCTGGGTGGCATCCCCCATCATATCCCAGCGCATACCATCTATTTTGTATTCGCTGAACCAGTATTTGACGGAATCCACCATCAGCTTCTCCGCCATTTTGTGATTCGTTGCCAGGTTGTTGCCGAAACCGCCGATAAAGTTGCCCCCCGCATCCTGGAATGCGTAATAGTTTGGCACGATATCGTTCAGGAATTCCTTCTTCGCCATATGCGTGTAAACAACGTCAAGAATGACACCCATTCCGGCTTCATGTACAGCATCAATAAGGCCTTTCAGTTCCTTGATCCGCTCTTCGGGATCTGCCGGATTCTGTGAATAGGCACCATCCGGGGAGAAATAGCTATGCGGATCATAACCCCAGTTGTACTCATTGTTTTGGGCCGAATAAGCCGTTTCTCTCTGACCCATCTTCGTTTCGTCCCCGTAATACCAAGCCATTACCGGGAGCAGCTGAATGTGGGTAACACCCAGAGATTTAATATAATCGAGTTTCTTGGCAAAAGCGGCATAGGAACCCCAGCGTTCGCCGTCCAGACTGCTCTCAATGGATACATCAGACGTGAAGTCGCGCAAATGCACCTCATAAATAACGGCATCCTCACGTTTCTCATAGCCTGCAATATCCGCTGCATGGTAGCTGTCCGGATTGGTCCGGCTCAGGTCAACAATCGCCGCTTTGCCTACGGTATCTCCGTCCGCACCTGCTGCACCTGTAGTATCAACGGTGAATACGGCCATTGATTTGGCATAAGGATCCAGTACCTGCTTCATGACCCCGTTATTCGTTACCTCATACTGGTAGTAGTAGCCGCGGATATCCTGCTCACCACTTACTCCTGTAATATCGGAGGACGTCAGCTCTGCTGACCAGACTCCTTGCTCCCCCTTGGTCAGGCTTACCCGGCCGACAACTTCGGCTGAGTTGGACTTATTGTACACATTGGCTACAACCGTGCTGGCCATAGGTGCCCATAGCTTCAGCGTGGCCGATTTGTCAGCCGCATGATAGGTCGCTCCAAGGTCATCACCTGTGTAATTGTACATCTCATCCAGCATTCTCCAGCCGCTGGAAGCGGATACGGTTTTGCCGGAATAAGTAATGCTAAGCGGTGTTTTATCCAAATTAAAGGTTGCGGTATCGAGTTCAATGGATGTAGTGCTTGTAATATTCACGGCAGACACAGGTACGGTTGCCCCTTCTTTGTCCTTCACCGTGATTGCACTCTTGAGTGCTGCAGCATCCAGACCGTCGGTCAAAGTAAACCCGAGCAGGATTTTACTGGCAGACAGCACTTCCGCCGATACCAGTCCCACCGGCTGTTCGCCGAACGGAGAGACATAAACATTATTATCGCCTTCTTTGATCCACAGCTGATTGTAGCGGTCCAGCAGGCTAAAAGCTTTGTCTCCGCTGTCCTTATCTCCGTTTGAAGGCTTCACCACGAGGAAACCGAGCTTCTTCGCATTGTCTTTCAACGTAATATCGGTATATGCACCAAAGTGATCCACATGCTCCGCCATAAAAGGAACTGCGTCGGACGGCCAGGTGCTTGGCGCTTTTGCCACATCCTCCCACAGCCATAATCCGTAGTCGCTTTGCTTATTATCTGCTCTAATATAGTGAATCCGGACAGTATTCGCAGGCAGAGATACCGGCTCATAAGGCGTTACCGTATCCGAACCTTGTTTGATCCAGATTTCATTGGTTTGCGGGGTATTGATCAGGAAAGTTTTATCTCCACTGTCTTTAGCTTCATTCGAACGGTTAACGACGAGGAAGGAGATTTTTTTGGCGCCCGTTTTGAGCGGAATATCCACATAGGCTCCATAGGAATCGGTCTGACCTTCAGGAAATGCTGTTGCACCCAATGGCCAGCCCGCAGAGCCAGCTGCTACATCATCCCACAGCCACAGGCCCTGGTCGGTATAATCCCCTGCGGTACGGCTGTAGTGAATCCGGATACTGCCTTCAGCAATCGGATTTACGGTTCCCGGGTTTACCGGAGCCGTAAAAGTAGCATCCACGCCATGATCCAGCGTATTGTAGCGGAAGGTCACCGGCAGATCCGCCGGCAGATTCAAGTTCAGATTGGTATCAGGATAGGAATGATCTTCGGCCGGAAGGGTTCCCGGAACAAAAACCTTGTACGAATAATCGCCCTTAGGCAGATTCACTCTGTTTTCGTAAACATTATCAAAATTAGTATCGGCAAGCATTGTCCCGGCATCAGCCGCCGAATTATCAGTGGCATCCCCCAGCTCTGTTTGCAGAGAGCCAACCAGCCTTGGCAGCTTATCCTGCGCTAGCGGTGTGTAATACGTGGAATCTGCGATTTTCTTAGTGATGTCGTTGTAATAAAAGGTTACGGTTGTCTCGGCAGCAAGTGTAAGAACAATATTGCCGCCATTGTCTTTCCCGCCGGGATTGGTATAGCTGCTGAAGCCATAGCTCTCATCCCAGGTGCCGTTAAGTGCAACCTTGTACTCATAGGTTCCGGCAGGTAATAAGCCAGTTAACTTATAAGTACCGTTGTCTGTATACGTCATTTCCGTTACAGTGGCTGCCGGATTCCAGTCATCCGTTGGATTTGCCTCTGTAGACAATTCCGACTGAAGCGTGCCGACCAGAAATGCCTTGGTTGCAGCAGCCTGCACCTTTGATGCCGGAAAAGAAAAATAGGAGCACACTAGAACAACAATCATACTGACGGCAAACGCCTTTTTGCTCCATAAAGCTAACTTCATTCCTTCAAGCCCCCTTAATGATGTTCTCCTTCAGTTGCGCGGGTACTGCGTTCATGTTAAATTGACCGTCTCTTCCGGTCGTCCGGCTGCTTAGGCCTGAGTAAGCCCACACCCTCCTTCTCATAATCGCTGAACAGCTCATTGAAACCAGTGAACATTAGCGCAAACGTTTGCAATAATAGGGTTACTGATCTAAAGCAGACTAAACTTTGTGCGTACAGCAAAAATTGCCCGAAATAAACACATGTAAGCGCTTCTAAGCTCTGTTAACCATATTATTCCGTAAATTAAAGCGTTGTCAACAGCCATTTTTATAAATTGCATGGCAATAAGGAATAGTTATCGCTGATAATAATTCCATTACGTTGCACATAATTGCACAGAACAAAAGACTCATACACCAGTTATTGAAATGATTTTTCAACAAAAACCGTTTGCACACTTCATTTTGGCTGATTTCCCTTCTCTGGCCATGATTTTGCTCCTAATTATCCGCTTTTCGCCGGTTCTGCCGAATTTTCTGTAGAAACATGCAATAATGGGCGGCTTTTCCTTGCAATTCCTCCAAAATCGCCTGTAAACAGCCTGAAGCGGGACTTTCTCTATTTACAATTAACAGCACTTCGATTAATATTACTTTGTAAAGCAAACGGTTCCATGAAGGAGGTTTCTATGACAGTTACCATTAAGGATGTGGCTAAGAAAGCGGGAGTTTCTCCCTCCACGGTATCCCGGGTGTTGTCAGGCCATCCCAGAATCAGCCTAGAAACTTCCCGTAAAGTTAAAGTAATCATGGAGGAAATGGGCTACACTCCGAATATGATGGCTAAGAGCCTGGTTTCGAAAACAACCAACAGCATTTGTATTATCTTGCCGAAGCCTGCTGAAGAGCTTTTCTCCAATCTGTTCTTCATGGAATTAATCCGCGGGATTGTTACCCAGTCCAGCCGATCCGGCTATGATGTGCTGATTAGTTCCGGAGCAAACGAGAAGGAAGAGCTGGAGGCTGTCTCCCGCCTGCTTAAAGGGCGCCGGGTTGACGGCGTTATTCTGCTGTACTCACGCAAAGATGATGCGGTTATTGATTTTCTCGAATCCGGCGGTTATCCCTTTGTCCTTGTTGGACGAAGCGACCGCTATGAGGATATATTATCCGTGGATAACGATAATGTCATGGCAGCCTTTGACGCTACGAACCATCTGATTTCTATGGGACATGAGCGCATTGGCTTTGTCAGCGGGCCACCTAATCTCATCGTTTCACGCGACCGTCTTGAAGGATACCGCAAAGCTATGCTGAACAGCGGTCTGGAGATGCGGACGGAATGGATTGTGGAGGGCGAATTTCTGCAGGATAGCGGCTACCGGGCCATGTCATTTTTCATGAATCTCCCGAACCGCCCGACAGCACTCGTTGCCGTCGATGATATGGTCTCTTTCGGAGTGCTGCGCGGTCTGAACGAACTGAAATACAAGGTACCCGAGGATCTGGCGATTGTCAGCTTTAACAACATCCCGCTCTCGGAATTGTCCAGCCCTCCGATCAGCAGTATTGACATCGGTATTTATCATCTTGGTTATACGGCCTCCCAGGTGCTGATCCAAAGCATCCAGAAGCCGGATAATGATGCCGGATATACTAACCGTTTCGTCATTCCCCACCGTTTGATCGTGAGAGAATCTTCTATGTATGCTCCAGGGAAGAAATGACCAAGTTTCAAGAATAAATGAAGCAGTCCCTTGCTTCATTTATTTTTTCGAAAGTTGTACAAACGTTTGCGCTAAACCTGCAGCGTTAAAACAACCTTCATCCATAAGTGCTTAGCTGCACGCTTCCGAAGCGAGTTTTGTACGAAGCCATTCAGGAAGCTATGCTCACAAAACTTAGGCTTATGCTTCCGAGGCGAGTTTTGTACGAAGCCATTCAGGAAGCTATGCTCACAAAACTTTTAGGAGGTTCAACATGTCAGTAATTAAAGCTTGTCTGTTCGATTTGGACGGCGTGCTCGTCGACACCGCCAAATATCATTTCATCGCCTGGAGAGAGCTTGCCGAAGAACTCGGATTTGTGTTCACCGAGCAGGACAACGAGCGCCTTAAGGGCGTCAGCCGGGCCGCTTCCCTGAATATCCTGCTGGAAATCGGCGGACTTGACTTAGATGAAGCGGAAAAAGCCCGGCTTGCCGAGCAGAAAAACAACCGCTACGTGGAATACATCGCCAAAATGGACAGCTCCGAGATTCTGCCGGGCGCGTTATCTTTCCTCAAGGAATGCCGTGAAGCCGGCATCAAGGTTGCCCTCGGGTCTGCCAGCAAAAATGCGATGACCATCCTGAACAACACCAGCCTGACTCCATACTTCGATGCGATAATCGACGGTACACATACCAGCGCAGCCAAACCGGATCCTGAGGTATTCCTGCTGGGTGCCCAGGCGGTGTCTGTTCCGGCGGAGCACTGTGTCGTCTTCGAGGATGCAGAAGCAGGAATCCTTGCTGCAACCCGTGCCGGCATGAGCAGCATCGGCATCGGTTCACCCGAAACGCTGTCTGAAGCGAACTTCGTCGTGCCTTCTCTCGCCCAGATCAGCGTCGCCAAGCTGCAGGAATTATTCGCTGCTGTTTGATGAATAGTAACAGCTAACTGTAAGTTGTTTGTTCATGCACTACTCTCTTTATAAAGGAACTATTTGTGAGAGAACCGGAGATACGTGATCAGCGGAGAAGGCAAAAGGAATGTGCAGAAGCGCCAGCGTTCGCCTTTGTCCCCGGATGCTTACCTTATAGATTTCATCTGAGCATCCGGGGACAACAGCGATCGTAACATCCTTTTGCATTCGCAGCGGCCCCACGTAGACCGTACCGTCGAACCCATAGTTCTATTTATATCATCCCTCATTTAAAAGGAGCCAAAAAACAATGAAACAATATTTGAAAATTGATGAATGGTCCATCATTGAAGAGTCCTTCGATCCGCAGACCCAGGAAATTTCCGAGAGCGTATTCAGCATCGGGAACGGCTATATGGGCGGCAGAGCGAACTTTGAAGAGCAGTATAGCGGCCACAGCCTGCAGGGCAGTTATATGGCGGGTGTGTACTATCCGGACAAAACGCGGGTTGGCTGGTGGAAGAACGGCTATCCGGAGTATTTTGCCAAAGTTCTGAACAGCACCAACTGGATCGGCATCAATATTGAACTGGATGGTACACCGCTTGATCTGGCTGCCTGCACCGTAAGCCAGTTCCGCCGTGTACTTAACATGAAGGAAGGCACGCTCTCCCGCAGCTTCACCGCCACCCTTGAAGACGGTAAAGAGGTTCAGGTGGAGAGCATCCGCATCGTCAGCATGGCCCGCCACGAGATCGGCGCCATCCGCTATTCCATTATTCCGGTGAATTTTGCCGGACAGCTTACGATCACTCCTTACCTCGACGGCGACATCAAGAACAAGGACTCCAACTATGATGAGAAGTTCTGGAACGAAGTGGAGAAGAAAAGCGAAGCGGAAGGCGGATACCTGACCCTCAAAACGAAAAAGCTCGATTTTCATGTGACTTCAGCGTTTGCCTACGATATTCTGGTCAATGGGGAAAAGCTTTCAACGACACCTGAAGCGATTGAACAGGAGAAATACGTGGCTAGTAAAGTCAGCCTTGCGGTACAGGCCGGCGACCAGGTGGTTATATATAAGTATGCCGCCAACGTGACTTCCCGTAATTACGGCCTCGGCCAGCTTGTGGAAGCGGCCCATACCGCGCTGAACAGCGCCCGGGAAGCCGGATTTGTGACGCTTTTGACTGAACAGGCTGCTGCATGGGGCGACAAATGGAAGGAAAGCGACATTATTATTGAAGGGGATTTGTCAGCACAGCAGGCGATCCGCTTTAATATTTTCCAGCTTAATCAGACCTACACCGGCGAAGATGACCGGCTGAATATCGGGCCTAAAGGCTTCACGGGTGAAAAATACGGCGGCAGCACTTACTGGGATACCGAAGCGTATTGCGTGCCATTCTACTTAAGTACAGCAGATTCCACCATTGCCCGCAATCTGCTGATCTACCGCTACAAGCATTTGGAAAAAGCCAAAGAGAACGCCCGCAAGCTCGGCTTCAAAAAAGGTGCGCTTTATCCGATGGTGACAATGAACGGCGAGGAATGCCACAACGAGTGGGAAATTACTTTCGAGGAAATTCATCGCAACGGTGCGATTGCCTATGCGATCTACAACTATGTGAACTACACCGGCGACAAGGCTTACCTGGGCCAATACGGCCTTGAGGTGCTGGTGGAGATCTCCCGCTTCTGGGAGGAACGTGTACATTATGTGCCGCGCAAGGATCAGTATGTGATGCTCGGCGTAACCGGTCCGAACGAATACGAGAACAATGTCAATAACAACTGGTACACAAACCGGATCGCTGCCTGGACCATGGAATATACACTGGAAGCGCTGGCGTATCTGCAGGAAAATGAAAGTTCCCGCTATGCCGAGCTGGCCGACAAACTGGAGCTGGCTGACAGCGAAACGGCACAGTGGAATGAAATTATATTTTGAACTATTGCTATTATATACTATATTATCGGTTTTTACATATAATATTTTAGTCTTTTTGCA